>NZ_JAMYUP010000018.1:0-133825 GCF_040323155.1 Mesorhizobium sp. M0060 | reverse complement strand
AAGCTCGACGATCCGTCCTTCACGGCGCCGGTCTACGCCTCCCTCGTCCAGGGCGACAAGGGCGAGCACAAGCTCATCTGGTCGCGATGACCGGCCAAGGGCGCTCCGCTCCACAGCGGGGCGCCCGGCTTCCACCCTCGGCATTATGCGGAGCGGAAACCGCCAGAACAGGCGGAAAACCAAGCCTCACAGGCCAATGCTCCACATAATCCCACGCTCAGCATAATCGGCGTTATGCGGTGCTCCGCATAAGGTCGAGATCGGCGCCGCATGGTCCAATGAGGGCCGCGACTATCTCGGCCTGAAGTTGGACGATCCGAGCTTCACCGCTCCGATCTACGCCAACCTCTTCAACGATGAGGAAGGCGAAGGCTACAGCCTCATCTGGTCCCGGCCCAACGGCCGCCGCAACGCCGAGTAAGGCCCGACCAAGGCTCCGCCCGGACGAACAGGGCGGGGCCGATCTCCTTTCACGCGACAAGTTGAGCGCAGTCGCTGCGCAACGAGCTCCGTCGAACTTGGGGGCGACTACCGGTCGTGTTCGCGACTGGAGACTTCATTCCTGCATGTTGCCTCGCCGATCATCGAAAATTCGCGGTGTTTCCGACGTCAACTCACGGTGCCGATTTTCTGATCAACTCGCATGGGTCCACATTCAGCGCAGTTGCGATTCTTCCAAGAACACTGATGCTGGCCGAGACCCGAGCGCGCTCGATCGATCCGACGTAACGCATGCTCAGTCCAGAGCGGGCGGCCAGTTCCTCCTGCGTCACGTTCTGGTCATGGCGCAGACGACGCATGTTGGCCGCCATGATCTCCTTGAGATTCATGACGGATTAGGGACCAGAAAGGGAACTATCGTTCTAGGAATGATCGTTCCTATACGCTATGATTGGTGCTCGATCTAAAGGACGGCTCCTTCGAGATCGCGATCGAAATATGAACGGTCAAATATCATGCTTAAACCGCTGCTCGATCCTGATGTCGCCGACATTGCGCCGGATGCCCCGGTCCTGACCGGCTATGACGAGGAGCGTCTGCTCACCTACATTCGCCTGCTTGACGCGGCGGCGGAAGATGCCGATTGGCGAGAGGTGGCCAGGATCGTCTTGCATATAGACCCCGAGCAGGAGCCGGAGCGGGCGTTCCGGTCCTGGGAGACCCATCTTGCCCGCGCGCGATGGATGACGACCAGCGGCTACCGATCTCTTCTCGCTGGCGGCGCTCCGCACTGACGCCGCCGGCGTCGCTCCACTTTGCTGAATCGGCATGATGGTTTGCCGACTCTCCAACTATCCAACTTCCTCATCCCCCTGAATGTTGACGCCGATGCCTCACGTCCGGGTATGCGGAGAGGACAGGAACAGTGCAAGGCGATTGGACCGATGCGGCGGGGTACGCACACATGTGCAGCTACCAAGCTGAGGAGTTCGCTGCCGAGTATCTGATCCGGAATGACGAATTCATCGCCGAGTGTCGCCAGCTCGCATCGCGGCTCTCTGGTTCCGGAGAACCTGTCGACCAGCCCGACTTCGCCACCCGTTGGGGCGCGCGATTTCAAAACTGCCGGTGCCGGACGTCCGGAAGCTGAGAACATCATCTGGACAGAACAGGCCTCGCCGCGCGTGCTCCGGGCCACGCGGGTATCTGCCCCTATCAGCCATTTCCATCAGACAGTTCGACCCTCCAGCCTTGGCGGAGCCAGCGTTTGGCCGCAGGACGAAGGCCTTCACATTATTTGGTCTACCTCAATTGGGAAAAGCCATCTCGTCGCTGATGACCGCGCCGGTGAATTCAACGCTATCCTTCTACCGCTCGACGCTGCATTCGAGACGCGGCTCGATGCAGCGCGCCGGTTCTGGCGCGCACTGAACGGCCGGGCAGCCAGTTCATCCTACGGCGCGCTACCGCAACAGACCAAGACCAGGCATATCCTCAATTTACGCGCACATGACGGTCACCGCACGGGTGCAACCTATCGTCAGCTCGCGGAGGTGCTGTTTTCGCAAGAGCCGATTGTGCCGCGAGATTGGCGTGATCATCATCTCCGCCACAAGGTCCGAGCTACCTTACGTCGTGCAGCTTTTTTAGTCGCCGGCGGCTATCGCGATCTTCTCTTCTACCCCCACAGCCGTAGCGAAAAGTCCGGCCGCCGAAGTCTTTCGTCGGGGTAGCAAAAACGCGCCCCCCAATCTTTGCCCTCCCTCGCCTTTCCTCATTTCGATCATGTTCCACTTCGCGCGTCCCGGCAGGCCAGGACGACAGCAGAACCGAATGGAGATCGAGCGATGTCGAAGGGTCCCGCGGACGCGCCCCAAAAATATTTGCGCACAAAGGAGGCAGCACCCATCGTCGGGCTCTGCACCCGCACACTCGAAAAGCACCGGACCTATGGCACTGGCCCAAAATACCGAAAGGTCGGCGGGCGCGTTCTCTACGACATCAACGACCTGCACGCCTGGATAGAGCTCGGCGCACGCACCTCCACCAGCGATGCGAACGCGACCTATGTTCCGCCGGCAAAACCGCATGCAGCCCGCGCGCCGGCTTATGTCGGCAGGCGCGACCGCAGCTCCTGATCTGTGGCGTAACGAAAATGCAGTATGGCGCGACCGTTCAGCAGCAGCTTGCGCTGCCTCATGTCCCCTCATCCGTCTTCGCTTCACGCGGCACGCGGGGCCTTGTGGCGTGGCTGCTCATCTTATTGGTGAAATCCCGCCACCTGACACGGATCCACTTTCATGCAGACGAAGAATCGGCCTGCGGTGAGGCGGCGATTGTGCATGGCATGGCAACGATTTGGAACGCTGCCATCCTGGTCTGGGCTGCGTCGCAAACCGTCCACGCGCAAGCTAGGAGATTGCAACCGCGCCGCCTGCTAGCGGCGAAACAGCAGCAAACCCTGACCTTCATGTCGCCGCGTCAACGGCGGCACGTCCACAGCCGGATAGCCGCGCGCGAGCAGCCGCGTCCATACACGCGGAACCGTCATAAAGCTTGGCTGCTGCAGCGCAGGATCAAGTCATGAGCAAGCGCACAAAGATCATCGCCTCGATGGTTGGCGGCGCAGTGCTCGCCGCGGCGCCGGCATGGACTAGCCATCCGCCGCTGTCCATCTGGAACGCATCGGCGAGCATCCCCGTCGGGCTCTATCGCGTCCAGCCGGCCGACAAAATCGGTGTTGCCAATATCGCCGTCATCATGCCGCCCGAGCCATTGGTGGCCTTCATGGCAAGACGCGGGTATCTGCCGAAAAATGTGCCGCTCCTGAAGCGTGTTTTGGCACTCGGGGGCGCAACCGTCTGTCGCCAAGGCACAACGATCATCGTCAACGGCAAGACCTATGGACATGCGCGCGAGCGTGACAGTCGCGGTCGACCCCTGCCCATCTGGCAGGGCTGCCGCGACATTGCCGAGGCCGACGTCTTCCTCATGAACCCGGGTGCAGCCGACAGTTTTGACAGCCGCTATTTCGGCCCGCTCCCGCTCTCATCGATCGTTGGCCGCGCGGTTCCCGTCTGGACCACGGAGCGCACCACTCCGGTGCAGGATGTCACCAACGATCCCCTTGCCAGCGAGCCGTGACGGCTCGGCTCGACGCGCACTAACACTCATGAAAGGAGCACTGCAATGATCCAGATCGGTACCTTCACGCGCAATGATGACGGCTTCTTCGGCAATCTCTCCACGCTAACAATCGAGGCGAAGATTGCCATCCTGCCTGCCGACAAATCCAAAACCGAAAACGCGCCCGACCATCTGATCTATTGCGAAGGGATGGCGGTCGGTGCGGCTTGGGACCGCACCGGAGACAAGGCTGGGGATTACCTCTCCGTCTCAATTGACGACCCGTCCTTTACGCAGCCGATCCGCGCCAAGCTGTTCCGGTCCGATGCAGAGAACAGCGTCTGGAGCCTGCACTGGAACCGGTCATCGAAGTGCGACGGGCGAGGCTGAACAGATGCTTCTGGAGCCCTTCGACGAATCTTTCTCGCCAACCCTTTTGATCCATTGCGCGCCGGTCAAACCCTTCGACTCGATCGCCCGCGAGGCAGCTCAGAGGGGGCCGGGCACTTGCTTGTCGCTCCGGACGCCGATTTCATCGCAGTTTTTGCAAAGCTGGTCCGGCCGGCTAGGCCTTGCGCTTAACGGAAGCGAACACCGTGGCAAGCTGGCGGCGCATCGGTTCGGCGGTCTGCGAGATGCCGTCCACAGAGGCATGACAACGGTTGCCACCTGCGTCATGCTCGCTCTCGCGAGGCCCGACGCTGGTGCAGCGGCTTCCTCTCATGGTGAACGGCCGGCGCACTCCGAGAGCACGATCCTGTCGGCTGGCCCGTGGTCGGGGCATATCCGGGAAGCGGCTAAACGGTTCGCCATTCCAGAGCGTTTGCTTCGCGGCGTCATACAGATCGAGAGCTTCGGCGATGTTCGTGCGCTTTCAAGCAAGGGCGCGATGGGGCTGATGCAGATAATGCCGGCGACGTGGGAAGAACTGCGCATCAAATACCGTCTCGGTGACGATCCCTATAAACCGCGTGACAACATTCTTGCAGGTGCAGCATATCTTCGCGAAATGCTCGACAGCTTCGGGCGCAGCGGCTTTCTTGCCGCTTACAATGCCGGTCCTGGTCGGTACAAGGAACATCTCTCAGCCGGCCGTCCGCTGCCACGCGAGACGGTCGACTACGTCAGGAAACTCGCGCCGCTGCTCAATGGTGCAGTTCCCAGTCCGCGGCGCGCACGGCAAGGAAGGGGCAGAGCCAGCTCACTCGGTGCCACGATTTTTGCGCATCCCCATGACATTGGGAACGCCGCTGCATCGGGTGGCAATGGTTATGCAGAGACGATCTTCACGGCGATTCATTCGCCCGCAATGCGGTCGCCAATGGGCAATCCTGTTGCGGACCTGACCGCGACCGAGCCACGGCCGGGTGAAACCGATTTCCAATCGAACCACGCTGTTTGCGGCCTATTCACTCAGCCTTCTTTAGCCATATCGCGATGATCGCCACGTTCCTCCTCAATCGCATTCCGGCCTGTTCCGTCGCGGAAATTGCGGCGGAAGGGTTGGCCGCAGATGAGGGCGGAGAGAGTGGCAGGATAAAGGGCCGCGAGGTGCGGCTCGGTTCGGCCGATTGTTTTCCTTATAATTTTCGACTCATTTCGCGATGTGCTGGCACAATCGGCGATGTGCGCTATTCCCATTTTTTCAGTCTTTCAATGGAAACCGCACCTCGTGGCTGCCTAGCATGAAACGTGACGATAGCTTTCGCGTCCGCCCTGGTCGTATCCGCTCCCGCGCTGGCCAGCGCGCAAGACCCTTCATCTTCCAGGCTCTTGCGGCCACACAGCGCGCTGGCGGTCACCTTACACGCGAGGGCCGGATCACCTCCCCACGAGCTTCAACGTTTGGCCGCGGCAGGTCAGCGAGCATCCGCGCCAGTCGCCTCATCTCTGACCGCTCACGCGGCGCCGTTATCAAGGCCCGTGTGGTGAGGCAGTTCAGAGGGTCTGCGCCTCTCGCCACCCATCTCAAATATCTTCGCCGCGAAGGTGTTACACGTGATGGCGAGAAGGCGAGGATGTTCGGTCCCGACACCAAAGAGGCAGATCATGACGCCTTCTCCGACCGCTGCAAGGACGATCGGCATCACTTCCGTTTCATCGTTTCGCCGGACGATGCAATGGAGCTCGGCGACCTCAAGAACTTCGCTCGTGACCTGATGGTCGACATGGAGTGCGACCTCGGCACGAGGCTCGACTGGATTGCCGTCGATCACTGGAACACCGAACATCCGCACGTTCACATCCTCGTTCGCGGCGTTGCCGCCGACGGCGAGAGTCTTGTCATCTCGCGCGACTACATCCGCCAGGGCATGCGCGATCGGGCGAGCGACATTCTCACCCAGACGCTTGGGCTCCGCACCGACCTCGACATCCGCCAGGCCATCGAGCGGCAGGTCGACACTGAGCGCTGGACGCAGCTCGATCGCCAGCTTGTTCGCGACACCGACCGTCATGGCATCATTGATCTCGCGCCACACCCTGATCGCCAGCCCGACGAGTTCCTGGGGCTCAAAGTCGGCCGGCTCCGGCAACTGGAAAGGCTAGGCCTCGCGAACGAGATCCGTCCCGGCCAGTGGATGGTGGTGGAAGAGGCCGAGGCAACTTTGCGCGCCCTCGGTGAACGCGGCGACATCATCAAGCGCATGCACCGCAGTCTCACCGTGCATGGGCTAAAAAGAGGGACAGCCGACTATGTGCTGGCCGCCGAAAAGATTGATGCGCCCGTGATCGGCCGACTGCTCGAACGCGGCCTCGACGACGAACTGCGGGGCTCGGCCTATGCCATCGTCGACGGCATCGATGGGCGCACACACCACCTTCGCTTCCATGACCCTAATGCGGCCGGAGACTCCGACCCGGGCTCGCTCGTGGAGTTGTGCCGCGATGCGAGTGCAAATGGCGGTGGCCGGGTCAGGCTCGCCGTCCGCTCCGACCTCTCAATCGAACAGCAGGTCCATGCTTCCGGCGCGACTTGGCTCGATCGCCAACTCGTTGCACGCGAGCCTGCCGAATTCGGTGAGGGCGGCTTTGGAAGGGACGTAAGACAGGCGCTGCAAGATCGGGTCGACCACCTTGTCAGGCGCGATCTGGCCAGGCGCGAGGGACAGCGCGTCATTCTTGCGCGCAATCTGATCGATACACTACACGATCATGAGGTGGAATCGCTCGGTGCCCGCCTCGCCGCCGAGACGGGCCTGTCATTCACGAAGGCTGCCAACGGCGATCAAGTGGCTGGGATTTACCGGCGGCGTTTCTCGCTGGCTTCAGGCCGGCTCGCGATGATCGATAATGGACTCGAATTCAAGCTCGTGCCCTGGTCGCCGTCGCTCGAAAAGCGATTGGGTAATCAAGTTACCGGGGTCGTGGGCTCGGATACGGGGGGCGTGGATTGGAGCCTGGGAAAGAAGCGCGGCATCGGGTTATGAAGGTTGCAGGCGTATGCTCTATCCTGATGCTAGGAAGCCAGCACGGTCCGTCGCACATTCTGTTTGTACCTGCACAGTGAAGCGCCAATTGCCTTGTCAAAAAAAAGGGACTTTGCGAATCCTCGATCAGCCCGCGGTCAGCACGACCTTGACACTCTGTGAGCGGTCGGCGGCAAGATGGAAGGCGTCGGGGGCGCAAGAAAGCGTGCGCTCCGCGGTCACCAGCTTTAGGACGTCCACCTCACCCGAAACGATGAGATCGACCGCCCGGCCGAACTCCTTGCCGAAGCGGAAGGTGCCCTTGAGGTCGATCTCCTTGGCCATTACCGCATTGGCAGGCAGCGGGATCTGGCCACCGGGAAGATTGCCGACCTGGACCACCGTGCCGCCGCGCCGGACACTGGCGATCGCCGCGGCAAGGCCTGCGGCAGTGCCTGAAATCTCGAACGCCACATCAAGCGAACCGCCGGCGGCGAGCGCCTGGAGCTCGGCGTCGCCGCTAGAAAGGTCGATCGTCCTGTCGGCGCCCAACCTGCGGGCGAAGGCGAGCGGAGCGGCGGCGATATCGGCGACGGTAAGCTCAGCGCAGCCGGCAAGCCTGGCCGCGAGCATGGTCAAGAGACCGATGGGGCCGGCACCGAACAGGATGACGTTGCGGCCACTGATGTTGCCCGCCCGCGCGACGGCGTGCAGGCTGACCGCCAGCGGTTCGGCAAGTGCGGCCGCCTGGTAGGCCACATCAAATGGAACCTTGAAACATTGCGCGGGCGTGGCGTCGAACAGACTGGCGAAGCCGCCCTGCATATGCGGCGTCTTCGATGCCGAGCCCATGAAATGGATGTTTTCGCAGAGATTGGCGCGGCCTTCCAGGCATCGCGCGCAATGCCCGCACCAGCGCGACGGATTGACCGCAACGTGATCGCCGACGCCCAGGCCGGGCGCGGCGCCGTTGATCTCGACGATTTCGCCGGAGATCTCGTGGCCGAGGACAAGCGGCGAGGTGACGACGAAGTCGCCGGTTCGGGCATGGCGGAAATAATGCAGGTCGGAGCCGCAAATGCCCCCCGCGCCGAAACGCACCCGCACCATCCCTGGCGCCAGCGGTCCCAGCGGATGCGCCACCATACGCAGGTCCTGCGGGCCGAACAGCGTTGCGGCAATCACCTGGCCGCTCACCGGATCAGGCCCATCTCGGTCGGCAGCCAGAGCGTGATGGCGGGTATGAAGGTGATCAGAAGCAGCGCCACTATAAGCGGCACCAGCCATGGCAGGATCGCCATGGTGGTACGCTCGACCGAGAGCTTGGCGACGCGCGACAGCACGAACAGCACCATGCCGAGCGGCGGGTGCAAAAGCCCGATCATCAGGTTGAGCGTCATGATCAGCCCGAAATGCACCGGGTTGATGCCGTAGACGGCGGCGACCGGCAGCAGGATCGGCACCAGAATGGTGATCGCGGCGATCGTATCGAGGAAGCAGCCGACCACCAGCATCAGGATGTTGACCAGGATCAGGAAGACCCATTTGTTTTCGGTGAGCGCGAAGATGAAGTTTGAAAACAGTTGTGCCGCCTGGCTGACGGTGAGCAGCCAGGCGAAGATCGATGCGGCGGTAACGATGAACAGCACCGAAGCGGTCGTCTCGATCGTGTCGAAGCTGGCCTTGGCGAGCAAGCGCAGCGTCATCGTTCGGTAGCGCACCAGCCCGAGAAAAAGCGACCAGATCACGGCCGCCATCGCCGCTTCGGTCGGCGTGAACCAGCCCATCGTCATGCCGCCGATCAGGATGACCGGTGTCATCAGCGCCATGACCGCGGAGAAGTCGAAATACCAGTCGGTCACGATCAGCACCAGCAGCGCGATACCGACCGCGATGTTGATCGACAGGCCAAGCTGCACGAGCACATAGCAGGCAATCGGAAAGGCAGCCACCACCAGCACCTCGCCCGCCGCTTCAGCCAGCCGCCGAAGCTCGAAGGGTGTGTCGGAGCCCCAGCCGCGCCTGTAGGCGAAGATGGCGACCGTGATCATCATCAGCACGGTCATGACCACGCCAGGCAGGATGCCGGCCATGAACAGCGCGCCGATCGAGACATTTGCCATCATACCGTAGATGACGAAGGGCAGCGAAGGCGGGAAGATCGGCCCAAGCGTCGCGGAAGCGGCGGTGACCCCGACCGCAGCGTCGATCGGGTAGCCGTGGTCCTTCATCGCCTTGATCTCGATGGTGCCGATGCCGGCGGCGTCGGCGAGCGCGGTGCCCGACATGCCGGAAAAGATCACCGATCCGATGATGTTGACCTGCGCCAGGCCGCCCTTCATCCAGCCGACCAGGGCAAGGGCGAAGGAATAGATGCGCCCGGTGACCCCGGCGATGTTCATGAGGTTGCCGGCCAGGATGAAGAAGGGAACGGCGAGCAGCGGAAAACTCTCCACCCCGGCGATCATGCGCTGGGCCGCGATGATGTCGGGCGCGACGCCGTAGATGACGAGGTAAAGGATCGAGGCGGCCGCCATCGAAACGGCGACCGGCACGCCAATGAGCATCAGGACAATGAAACCTCCGACCAGAAGCAGCATCGCTCAGACCCCTGCCGTCTCGAACGCACCAGGACGCTCGAGCACCGAATAGCCGCGCCTGTAATTGCCGATAAAGACCTGGATCGAGCGCAGAAGCATCAGCACGAAGCCGGCCAGTACGGCGTAGAAGAACCAGCGCCGCGGCAGGTTGACGGTGACCATGCGCTCATGCGCCACGATCGTGACGTAGCGCCACATCAGCCAGGATCCGTAGGCGAAGAATGCGATGCGGATAACATCGACGGCGAGCGCCAGCCAGCGGCCGACGCGCTCCGGCAGATAGTGGTAAAGCACGTCGACATGGATATGGCGCGACAGGCGCACGCACATGGCTGCGCCGAGAAAGACAACGACGACGAGCGCGTTGATGGCGATCTCCTCGGTCCAGGCAAGGCTGTTGTTCAGCGCATAACGGGTGAAGAACTGCAGGAAGACACAGACGACCATGCCCCAGAACACGGCAAGCGTGATCCAGTCCTCGATGCCGTGGTCCGACAGGTCGACGTGTACCGGCACCTCCTCGAAAGCCTGGGCGATCTCTTCGACGGTGATCTCGGTGTGGTGTTCCTCGGCCATCGGCGCGGGCTCCCGAAGCTGGTGGGTCGTCAAGGATTGGAAAGGCCGTCCGGCGCAACGTGAAGCCGGACGGATTGGCAGGCTAAAGCGGCGAATCCGATCGCCGCTCTCTCGTTTTGTTTGAGCATCCGAATTTTCCGATGCCCTACTTGATGGCGCGGATCGCTTCCCAATCGGCCTTGTTGTAGCCGAACTCCTCGAAGGTGACCTTCTCCAGCACATTCTTCTCGAAATCGGCACGGTCGACATCGGTCACGCTGATGCCGCGGTCCTTGAATACCTGCACCAGTTCCTTTTCGCGGGCGACGATCTTTGCCGTGGCGCGGGCGGCAGCCTCCTGCATCACCTCGGTGAAGATCTTCTTGTCCTCGTCGGAAAGCGAGGCCCAGCGCGACGCCGATATGATGGTGTTGAGATGATCGACGATGTGGCCAGTGAGCACGATGTTCTTCTGCACCTCGTAGAATTTCTTCGCCTCGATGGTGGTTAGCGGGTTCTCCTGGGCCTCGACCGTGCCGTTCTGCAGGGCCAGGTAGACCTCGGCGAAGGCAATCGGCGCGGTGTTGGCGCCGCAGGCACGCGGCATGGCCAGATAGGCCGGCACGTCGGGAACGCGCATTTTTAGGCCTTGCATGTCGGAGCACTTGGCGATCGGCCGATTCGAGGTGGTCTGCCGCGTCCCGTAATAGGTGGTGGCGGCGATGTGATTGCCGGTCTTGTCCTCATAGCCCTTGGTCAGGGCCTTGTAGACGTCGCTCTTGGTGTATTTCAGCAGATGGTCGGCATCACGGAACGTATATGGGAAATAGGTGACGCCGATCGGCGGATATTCGCGCGCCGCGAAGCTCGATCCGGAAATGATGATATCGACAGTGCCGAGCATCAGGCCCTGGTTGATGTCTGCTTCCTTGCCGAGCTGCGAGGCCGGATAGACGTCGATGGCGTAGCGGCCCTGGGTGCGCTTCTTGATCTCCTCCGCCGCCCATACGGATTCAGTGTGGAAGGGCTCCGACGTCTCGTAGACATGTGCCCATTTCAGGACCGTCTCCGCCGAGGCCGACGCCATGGGCATGGCAATTGCGACGATCGCACCGAGCAGAACTGCGTATTTCCTCAACATCTAATTCCTCCCTGGTTGGATTTGACTGCCGGATCTCCCCCCGGCCGACTGCTATTCCGCAACCTCCTTGGCTGCGGCTCTCTCATCGAAATTGCATGAGAATCTGATTTGCGACTGGCGCAGATGCTGCTGCATGGCGGCCTTGGCCCGCTCGGGATCGCGCGCGGCAATCGCATCGCGAACGGCACGATGCTCCTTTGCCGCGATCTGCCAGGAATCGCTGGTCTCGAAATAAATCGACAGGCGTTCGAAGTAAGGGTTCATGCGCTGATCGAAAAGCTCGCCGATGAAGCGCACCAGCACGGCGTTCTCGAGAATGCCGGCGACGGCGGTGTGGAATTCCCGGTCAAGCGCGATGGTCATCTTGTTGGGGTGACGCATGGCCTCCATTCGGCGCAGCACGTCGTCGAGCCGTTCGATATCTGCAGGCCGAACGTGGAGAGCAGCTTCGGCGGCGATCGCGCCTTCGACGAATTCGCGTGCGCGCAACAGCTCGAACGGGCCCTCCTCCATTTCGGGATCGGAGGCGGCGGCGCTCGGCGGATCGGTGACGTAGATGCCCGAGCCGACGCGGATGCGTATGCGGCCTTCGACCTCCAGTGCTATCAGCGCTTCACGAACCGTCGGGCGGGAAATTCCGAGCTGGTCGGCCAGATCCCGCTCGGTCGGCAGACGGTCGCCGACGGAAAACTCGCCAGCATCGATCAGCTGCCTGAGCTGATCGGCGACCTGCCGGTAAAGCCGGCGTGGTTCAACGGCCTGGATCGGCATGCGCGTCTAATCCCTCCCGGCTCGCCCTGGTACATTGGTCTGACCCATTGACCGCAAGCTTAGACAGACGACCCAGAGAGTCAAGCTCACCCGCGCAGCGGAAGGCGGCGGCATTGCGCAGTATTCCATGCGTCAGCGCCGTCCTCCGCGAATGACCAGGACGTTCCCGGCGGCGACGAGGACGAGCCCGATGATCGCGTAAGCGGTCCAGGCGTAGCCTTCCAGCGCCGTGGAGATCAAAAGCGCAAAGACGGGAAATATGACGGTCGCATAGCCGGCGCGGGCGCCGCCAATGCGTCCAAGCAGCGTAAGGTAGGCGGCGAAAGCCATGACCGTCGATATGACGGCGAGGAAGACCAGCGAACCGACGTAGGAAGCGGTCGTCGCGAACACGAACGGTTCACCGAGGAGGAAGGCCAGGAACGCAGACCACAGAGTGCCATAAAGCATACCCCAGGCGCTGGTTGAAACGAGCGGCAGGCCGCGGCGCTGGTTTGCGACGGAGACGAGATTGCCGGCGCAGAAGCTCAGCGTGCCACAGAGGCACAGCAGAAGGCCTATCAACGTGCCGCCGGAAAGCCCGTTCGCGGCGATTTCGGGAAAGAACATCAGCGCTATGCCGGCGAAGCCGATGACGCCGCCAGCGAGAATGCGCGGCGCCGGGCGCTCGCCGATGACCAAGGCACCAAGCAGCATGTTGATGACCGAGGCGAGCGAGAAGACGACCGAGAGCAAGCCGCTGACGAGATAGCCGGCGCCGTAATAGAAAAACAGGAAGTTCGACGAGAAGATGAGGATGCCGAGCACAGCAAAGCGCAGATGATCGGTGATCGGAAAGCGGAGCCGCCGGCCGGAAAAGCCCGCCCAGGCAAACATCAGCAGCGTGGCGATGGCGAAGCGCCAGACCAGATTGACCTCGTTCGACACGCCGCTGCCGACCTGAAGCTCGATCGCGAACCACGATGCGCTCCAGGCAATGACCGTCAGCGCGTAAAGCCCGTAGTCGACGGGTTCAAAAGGGCGGTCGCGCGTCGCCATGCGCATTTCCGCGTTAGCCGGTTCCGGGGCGGCGTTTGGTTCTCTTGTTACTGACATGCTGGCCATGGCTCAATTTTGCGTGCTTCCCATGTAAGTGAGGCAGGCCCGAGCGGTCATCAGAAAAATCGCGCTGGATTACGCCGCTGGCCAATTCGGCAACGGTTTCTGCCGCGGTCTGCGGTTTCCTTACAAGTCCTACGCCCTCACCGGCGTCTCCAGCGAGACACGCTTGTGGCGTGCCTGGCATCCAGTCAAGTTCAGTTCGAACGCTTGGAGGCGTGCGGGCATCCGGTCTATGTCGATGATCCCGCCCGCGCCTTTGCCGTCATGCGCGCATTCATCGCGTCTACTGGTGCGCCTTGATGCAAGACGTCTTCCGCTCATAGGACGCTTACAGACCAACTATCCGCCTTCGCCGCTTCTGAACCCAGACGACGAGACCGAGCAACAGCAGAGCCGGAATGGCGAACCAATAGCGCGACGGCCGTTCCGCAGGGACTAGCACCTGGTTGATTTCGTCGCCGGGCTGCAGGCCGAATTTGGCCGCCTGGCTGCCCAGTCGCACCACGCCGACCGTCACGCTGTCGCCAAGCGCACTGACGTCCAGGCCCGCAGCCTTCAGGCGTTCGGTCGACGAATTTGCGGGCCCGAGCTGCAGCCGTACCAGCTTCGATATCTCATCGCCGTTGAGGTTCAGTGTCGTCAGGCGCAAGCGAACTGCGCCTCCCTCGGCTGTCTCGTCGACGATACGGCCGAGTTCGGAGGCAGGTACTGCCCGATAGGGTTCGCTCACCTGATCGAGCAACAATCCCGGCCTGAACAAGATGAAACAGGCCACAAGCAACGCAATCGTCTCGTACCAGCGGTTGCGCACGAGCATCCAGTTCTGCGTCGCCGCTACAAACGAGACCATGGCCAGTGTGGACGTCACCACCATCGCGACGAAGTCGAAGGGACCTTCGAGATCGATCATCAGCAGTCCGGTGTTGAAGATGAAGATGAACGGCAAGAGACCGGTACGGATCTCGTATTTGAAACCCTGAATTCCGGTCTTCACAGGGTCGGCGCCGGAAATCGCCGCCGCAGCATAAGCCGCCAGCCCCACTGGCGGCGTCACATCCGCCATCAACCCGAAATAGAACACGAACATGTGGACGGCGACCAGCGGCACGGCAAGATCGTTCTGCGCCGCCAAATCGACGATGACCGGCGCCATCAAGGTGGCGACGACGACATAGCTCGCGGTTGTCGGCATGCCCATGCCGAGAATGATGCAGATCACCGCAGTGAATAGAAGCATGACGATGAAGCTGCCGCCCGAGATGAATTCGACCAGTTCGGTCATCACCAGCCCGATGCCGGTGAGCAGGACCGTGCCGACGATGATGCCGGCCGTCGCAGTGGCGATGCCGACCGTGGTCATGTTGCGCGCGGCGGCGGACAGGCCACCGACCAGATCGTCGAGACCGTGAAGCCAATGCGGTGCCAGTGCCCGGTCCTTGCGGAAAAAGGCGGTAAGCGGCCGCTGCGTGACGATCAGCGCCATCAGGGCAACAACGCCCCAGAATGCCGAGAGGCCGGGCGACAGTTCCTCCACCATCAGGCACCAGATCAGCAGGATCACCGGCAGCAGAAAATGCAGGCCGGTGCGCGCCGTCTCGCCGAAGTGCGGAATTCTGAGGATCTCACCTTCCAGATCCTCGAGCGGCAGGTCGGGATGGCGCGCCCGGTGGGCGACAAGGCCGATATAGACGGCGACCAGCGCGGCACTGATCATCCAGGTCGCAGCGGCGCCGAACACCACTTTGGTCCAGCCAATGCCATAGTAGACCAGGCCGGCCAGGACAATGAAGCCGCATACGCCCATCAGCCCGCGCAGCGCACCCTGAAATGCGGAGTGTGTGCTGCGTGACGGCAGGCCCTTCAGTCCCATCTTCATCGCCTCGATATCGACGATGTAGAACAACGAACCGTAGGTCAGCAGCGCGGGATAGAAGGCGTGCTTGACCACCTCGGCATAGGAGATGCCGACATATTCCGCGATCAGGAACGCGGCCGCGCCCATCACCGGAGGCATCAATTGACCGTTGACGCCGGCCGCGCATTCGATGGCGCCGGCTTTCACCGCAGAATATCCGACCCGCCGCATCAGCGGGATGGTGAAGGTTCCGGTGGTCACGACATTGGCGATCGAAGAGCCGGAAATCATGCCGGTCAGACCAGAGGCCACGACACCGGCCTTGGCCGGACCGCCGCGGTATTTTCCGAGCAGCGAGAAGGCAAGCTGGATGAAAAAGCCACCGGCTCCGGCGCGTTCCAGCAATGTTCCGAACAGAACGAACATGAAGACGACATTGGTGGACACACCGAGGGCAACACCGAAGACCCCCTCCGACGTCAGCCACATCTGCGAGGCCGCGCGCGATAACGTCGCGCCCTTGTGGCCGAGCAGGCCAGGAAGGTGAGGCCCGGCGAAGATATAGATCAGCATGATCGCCGCGATGACGGTGATGGCAGGCCCAACCGCGCGACGCGCGGCCTCGAGCAGGATGAGGACGCCGGCGATCGAGACAACCAGGTCAGCCGTAGTGGGAAGACCCGGCCGATGGGCGATATCGCTGTAGAAGACCAACAGATAGAGGGCGGACGCCGCCCCGGCGATGCCTAGCACCCAGTCGGGCAGCGGCACCCGGATGCGCGACGAGGTCTTGAAGGCCGGAAACGTCAGCATCGCCAGAAACAGGGCGAAGGCCAGGTGGATGGAGCGGGCGATGCCGTCGCTGACGACACCGAAATTGAGCATGAACGGAAGGGGCGAGGCATACCAGAGCTGGAACAGCGACCATGCCAGCGACACACCGAGGATCAGCTTCGCGGTGAGGCCGGTTGGCTTGCGCCCACCGGTGTCGGCCTCGGCGACGATCTCGTTGAGCTTGTCAATGTCGATGGCGGGTTGGTCAGGCGCTCCCGCCTGCTGGCTTTGATCTGTCATCGTTCCCCACAATCATTTGCAATGCGAGGCGCCCGCGGGCGCCTCGCATTGGAGGCCTCAGAGCCAGCCCTTTTCCTTGTAGTAGCGCTCCGCGCCCGGATGCATTGGCGCCGACAGACCGGTCTTGATCATCTCCTTGGGGTCGAGATTGGCGAAGGCCGGATGCAGCTTCTTGAAATCGTCGAAATTTTCGAAGACCGACTTCACCAGCTCGTAAACCACCTCATCGGGCGTGCTGGCGTTCGCCACGACGGTAGCGCGGACGCCGAATGTCTTCACGTCGTCTGGGTTGTTGGCGTACATGCCGCCCTTGATGGTGGCGACTGAATAGTAGGGATGAGCTGCTAACAGCGCGTCCACTGCCGGACCGGTCAGCGGGACGAGTTTGGCACCGCAGGCCGTGGTCGGATCCTGGATCGCGGCGGACGGATGACCGACGCCGTAGAAGAAACCGTCGATCTTATTGTCGCATAGCGCGCTGCCCTGCTCGTCCGCCTTCAGCTCTGCGGCAAGCGAGAAATCGCCGAGCCTCCAGCCCATCTGCTTAAGCAACTCCTCCATCGACGAGCGGGTGCCTGACCCGGGATTGCCGACGTTGAAGCGTTTGCCTTTGAAGTCCTCGAATTTGGCGACGCCGGCATCGGGCCGCGCCAGCACGGTAAACGGCTCGGGATGGACGGAGAATACGGCCCGCAGATCCTTGAACGGCTTGCCGTCGAAATTTCCGGTCCCGTCATAGGCCTGGTACTGGACGTCCGATTGGGTCAGGCCGAAATCGAGGTCGCCGGTCTGGATGGAGTTGACGTTGAAGACGGAACCGCCGGTCGACTCCGTCGAGCATCGGATGCCGGTTTTCTGCCGGTCCTTGTTCATCAGTCGGCAAATAGCGCCGCCGACAGCGTAGTAGACGCCGGTGACCCCGCCGGTGCCGACCGTGACGAAGCGCTGCTCGGCGGCGACGGACGGCAGCGCCAGCAGCATGCAGGCCGCCGCGCCGATCAGGGTTTTCATTGAACTATACATGGTTGCTACCTCTCTGGTGGTTGTCCCGGCCCGTCGCCGATGACGTTGGAACTGGTTTGAGGCGGTCCGCGTCGCGCAGGTCAGACCACTGAAGCGATCGCAGCATCGATCGCCTCACCGAGCCGTTCGACGATCCGATCAATATCCTGTTGGGAAATGATGAAGGGCGGCGCAACAAGCACATGAACGCCCCGCACACCGTCAATCGTCCCGCCCATCGGATAAATCATCAGGCCGCGGGCCATTGCTTCGCGCTTGATGCGGGCGTTGAGTTCAAGCTTCCGGTCGAACGGCTCCTTGGTGGCGCGATCAACCACCAGTTCGATTCCTCGAAACAAACCCCGCCCACGAATGTCGCCGACGTGATGGTGATTATCGAAGCGCTGGCGCAGACGTTCGTCCAACTGCGCGCCCATTGCGCTGACGTTGTCGAGCAGACGGTCGCGCCGGATGACCTCCTGCACGGCAAGGCCGGCCGCCGCCGCCATGGGATGCCCCATATAGGTATGTCCATGCTGGAAGAAGCCCGAGCCTTGGGCAAAGGCGTCGAAGATATGCCGGCCGAGCAGCACCGCGCCAATCGGCTGGTAGCCACCGCCGAGCCCCTTGGCGATGGTCAGCAGGTCGGGAGCGATGCCGTCCTGCTCGCACGCATGCAGCGTGCCGGTACGGCCCATGCCGCACATCACCTCATCGAGGATGAGCAGCACGCCGTAGCGGTCGCAGATCGCGCGAATGCGTTTGAAGTAATCGGCGACCGGCGGCACGGCGCCGAGCGTGGCACCCACCACCGGCTCGGCGACGAAGGCGATGACCTCGTCCGCGCCGAGTTCGAGGATCTTGTCTTCGAGCTGCTGGGCGGCGCGCGCCGCGTAGGCTTCGTCGCTTTCGCCATACTTTTGATAGCGATAGGCGTAACAGGGGTCGATGTGATGGGTCTCGATCAGCAACGGCCTGAACTGGGCGCGTCGCCATTCATTGCCGCCGGTGGCGAGAGCGCCGAGCGTATTGCCGTGATAGCTCTGCCGGCGTGCGATGAGATGGCGCCGTTGCGGCTCGCCTTTCTCGACAAAATATTGCCTGGCCATCTTGAGCGCGGCCTCGATCGCTTCCGAGCCGCCGCTGACCAAATACACATGATCCAGCCCTCTCGGCGCGTCCTCGACCAGCCGATCCGCCAAGCGTTCCGCCACCTCGGTGGTGAAGAAGCTGGTGTGGGCGTAGGCGATGCGGTCAAGCTGGGCGTGCAGCGCGGCAATCACGTCGGGATGGCCGTGGCCGAGACAGGACACGGCGGCGCCGCCCGACGCGTCGATGTAGGACTTGCCCTCTGCGTCGAACAGTTCAATGCCATGGCCGCGAACGGCGACCGGCAGCCTCGAGTGGATGGTTCGATGGAGGATGTGTGTCATCGGCGGTCTCTCACAGGCGTTGTCTTCGGCGGACGCTGGTTCAGGTGGGTCCTGAGGGCAGCGCCCTGCTCATCGAAGCGTCGCAGCGACTCAACGGCGCCCTCGCCTGCCTGGCCGGCAACAAGAGCGCCAAGGACCTCCGCGACGATGAAGGCCGGCGTCATGGTGTGGAAAAAGGACGGACTGCCTGTCGGCACGATGACCAGGTGATCGGCAAGCTGCGCCAGGGGCGCCACTTCACTGTCGGTGATCGCAATGATCGGCACGCCGCGGCCGGCAGCGAACTCGACAAGCTCGATGGTGAAGCGCGTGTAGGGCAGGACGCTGGCGGCGATCAGCACGTCGTCCGTGGTCGCGTGACCGAGGGCGTCGCCGTCGGTTCCCCGATGCCGTGCAACAGCACCGATTTCTCGCCGATCAGCGACAGGATGTAATGCAGATGCCAGGCCACCGCGTGGCTCGAGCGCAGGCCAAGGCAATAGACGCGCCTTGCCGCAGTCAGCGCTCTGGCCGTGTCGACCAGACGGTCGATCGACCTGCTTTCGGCGAGGTGGGCAAGCTGGCCGGAAATTGAATCCAAGATGTCGGCCGCCAGGGCATGGTCGCCCTTGAGCTTCTGGCTGGCCACCTGGAGGCCCGCCTTGCCGGCGAAACCGATCTCGCCGCCCCGGATTGCGGCGGCGTAGATGTCGCGCACGGTCTCGTAGCCATCAAGGCCGAGATGCTGGGCCAGCCGCGTCATCGTCGCCGGCTGCACTCCGGCGTGCCGGGCCCTGCTCGCGCATGGACAACAGCGCGACGTCATGCGGCTTGTCGAGGATGTAGCGGGCGGCGGACCGAAGCTGCGCCGACTTGCCGTCGAAGGCATTGACGATCTGTCCAGCAAGCTCTCCCTGGTCCATGGATATTGCTAGCCCGCCAGACCGGCGATTGCAACGTCTGTTTCAGTATGGTCAAAGATTGATTCATATGACTCGTATTCGCCCGAAAAACGTCTCCATGAAGCCGGCCCCTGGTCTCGACCGCATCGCCATAGCCGTCGCGCCGAACGGAGGGCGTCGCAGCAAGGCCGACCATCCGGCGATTCCGCTGACACCGGCCGAACTTGCGCGGACGGCCGCGGAATGCGCCGACGTCGGTGCGGCGATGATCCATGTCCATGTCCGCGACAGAAGCGGCAACCATCTGCTCGACGCCGACGCCTACCGCCAGGCGATTGCCGCCATCCGCGGTGCTGCCGGCGACCGGCTGCTAATTCAGATCACCTCCGAAGCGCTCGGTATCTATTCGCCAGCCCAACAGATGGCCGTCATACGAGATGTGAAGCCAGAAGCGGTCTCCCTGGCGCTTCGCGAAATCGTTCCGGATGCCGGATCGGAACTCGCCTTCGCGCGCTTCATGGCCTGGCTGCATAAGGAGCGTGTGGCGCCGCAGATCATCCTCTATTCGCCCGAGGAGGCTGTCAGGCTTTCGGATATGCAGCAGCGCGGACTGATCCCCTGGGCAAGCATACCGGTTCTCTACGTGCTGGGCCGCTACACGCCGGGACAGATGTCCGTTCCTGCCGATCTCCTGCCATTCCTCGCGGCGAACATGCCGCGCTTCGATCATTGGAGCGTCTGCGCCTTCGGCCGCAACGAAGCGGCGTGTGTGACCGCCGCGGCGCTGCTCGGCGGTCATGTCCGGGTCGGGTTCGAAAACAATCTTTTCCTTCCGGACGGCAGCATAGCTTCGTCCAACGCCGAACTGGTAGCGACTGTCGCACGCATATTCGCCGACTGTGGCATCAACATCGCCTCGGCTGCCGAGCTGACTGCTCAATGGAACGCGTCGTTTCGTTCCATATAACTCCGTTCGTCGTCGTGACAAACCGAAGCGTATTTTCGGCGGCAAGCTCGCGCAAGGCATAGCGAGGCGGCCCGCGGCGGGCAATTGCAATGACAGTGCCGGTCGTTGTAACCATTCCGACCGCTTGATATTGGAGGAGACGCAGCATGGACCGATTCACCGGCGGTTGCCTGTGCGGCAACGTCCGAATTGTGGCGTCGGGGCGCCCATACCGGGTCGGCCTTTGTCACTGTCTCGACTGCCGCAAGCATCATGGCGCCCTTTTTCACGCTTCCGCGATATTTCCTGAGGATGCGGTGACGATCGACGGCGAAACACGCGACTACGCCGGGCGGTTTTTCTGCCCCCGCTGCGGCTCGTCCATTTTCGCACGCACCGCCGACGAAATCGAAGTGAGCCTGGGATCGCTGGATGCGCCTGACCAACTGATGCCAACCTACGAAAGCTGGATCGTCCGTCGCGAGTCCTGGTTGCCGCCGTTTCCGCTGACCAGACGATACGAGCGCGATCGTGACACCACGGGTCGCTTTGAGGAATAGGTCGCACGCCCGGTGCGAAGGCGCCGTTGCGTCACTCTGGAAGACCGGCCTTGCGGAAGCCATCAACAAAATGCTCAAGCGTCGCAGCGTCGCGGAATGGCTCCGTCGTGGCCCAGTGGCGGGTTGTGAAATGCGGGTTGCCGACGAGGAACAGTTCGACCTCTGCGCGCGCCTCGTCGAGCCGCCCCAGTTGGGCAAGGCTTGCCGCCAGGAAACGGCGTGAGCTAGTACGATAAGTCTCGTCCCTGCGCAGTGTCTCGACAGCGGCTTCGTATTCGCCGGCCGCATATTGCGCCTGGCCGAGCGTCAGATAGTACCAACTAGCCGGAAACGGGTTCAGCCGGAACGCCTTGCGAATGTGCTCAAGGCCCTCATCGACCCGTCCGGCCAAGACCGCGATGTCGGATAATGCCGCCCAGGCATCGGCCTCGTTCGGGTCGAGCTCGATTGCCTTGGCGAATTCCGCATCCGCCTCGGCGAAGCTGCGCTCATATGCAAGCAGGTAAGCCAAAACCCAGCGGCAGCCGGCATCGTTAGGGTCGATCGCCACAGCTTTGCGCGCCAGTTCCAAAGCAACGCTACGCGATGTTTCGGTTGGTCCGCCGGAATGCACCCATCCCATCCAGTGGTTCATGGCAAGCCAGCGATAGGCCTCGGCATATTCCGGATCGAGCGAAACCGCGCGGGTGAGCATCAGATGCGCTTCCTGCGCCGTCTGCGGCGAATCATCCATCAGCTTGCGCGCCCGCACGCAGAGATCGTAAGCCTCGAGATTTTTGGGCCGATTGCGCGGCGGCGGTGCACGCAGCCGGCCGAGTAACGCCTCGACGATCTTGCCGGTGACCTCGTCCTGAACGGCAAAGATATCTTCCAGGCTGCGATCGAAGCGTTCCGCCCATAGATGATCGCCACTCACTGCGTCGACCAGCTGTGCGTTGATGCGCACGTGCCCCGCGGCGCGCCGTGCACTACCCTCCAGCAGGTAGCGGACGCCAAGGTCCTGTGCGATCCCGCGCACGTCCATCGCCTTTCCTTTGTAGGCAAAGGCCGAGTTGCGTGCGATGACGAACAGGCCGGAGATCCTGGACAGGTCGGTGATCAGGTCTTCGGTCAACCCATCCGCGAAGGATTCCTGCTCGGGATCGTTGCTGACATTAACGAAGGGCAGCACGGCTATCGATGGTTTGCTGGGCAGCGGCAAAGGTTTTCGCTTCGCGCCGCCGAGCTGTTCGATGACCCCCGTGAAGCGGTAGCCGACGCGCGGAACCGTGGCGATCCATTCACCGCCGTCGGCGGCCGGGCCAAGCAGCTTCCGCAGCAGCGCGATCTGGACGGTTAGGTTGCCTTCCTCGACGGCTGTGCCCGGCCACGCCGCGTCCATCAACTCAGCCTTGCTCAGGATTTCGCCGGGCCGTCCGACGAGTGCCGCAAGCAGCTTTAGCCCGCGGTAGCTGACGGCAACAGGGACGTCGTTCCGAAGGAGCGTTCCCGCACCCGGATCAAGCACGAACGGACCAAAGGCAAAGCGCGATCCCTGCATACGGCGCATCTATAGCCCGTTTGGAAGTTTTGAGAACTATTTGGGAGAGCTTAATTACGACGCTGTTCGTATCCTGCAGAATTCATCCTCTTTCAGGTCGAGGGGCCCCCGGACCCTCAAACCATATGGAGGTTGCCATGAACGATATTCCCACCTTTGCCTCGGCCCCGCTTCAGGCAGCGCGGCCGGCGGAAGCGTCGCGTCGGCGCTACAGCCTGGCGACGCTGCGAAGCATTATCGCGGCCTGGCGCGAGCCGACACGCTTTCGCTGGGACCTCAAGCGATTGGCGGAGACCAATCCCCATCTGATCGACGATATCGGTCTGACGAGACGACAGGCCGACGAAGAGATCGCCAAGCTGCCCTTCTGGCAGCGATAGGCGAATGCTGCAAAGACACCGGATCGCCAACGAGCGGCTGATGGCAGATGAAGACGAAGCCGCCGCCCCGAAACGACGTCACAGGCTACTGGTCGCGGCGACGATCAATCCGCCCAAGACGGCAACATTGATGGTGAAGCCGGTACGAAGGGTTTCCCGTTCGTCGCCGCTGTAGCGCCAGAAGTTAAGCGCCATGAAAGACGCTGCGATGGTGAATACGGCCAAAGCTGCGGCGGGATAGGGGTCACCAACGTCCGTTGCGAGACAAAAGCCAGCTCCGATCTCCAGCACCGATCCGGCGGCGAGGAGAGGCTTGGGAGCGGGAAAGCCTCGTTCGGCCAGGGACGCTGCAATCGCCCGAAATCTAAGGAAATGCCCGGCGCCCGCCCAGATAAAGACGCCGCCGAGCAAAACCAACCCAAGGTGATGGAAGAACGCGATCATTCCTTGCTGCCGTCTTCGGTGTAAACCGCAAGCTCGTAACCATCCGGGTCCGCGAAATGGAAGCGCCGGCCGCCGGGGAACCCATAGATCGGCCTGACGATCTTGCCTCCCGCTTGCTCGACACGCTTGACCGTTCCCGGCAGATCATCAGCATAGAGAATGACGAGTGGGCCTCCTCCCGACTTCGCTGGCCCTGCCGCAAAGCCGCCTGACAAGCGGCCATCGTTGAACTCGCAATAGTCCGGGCCGTAGTCAGTGAAGGTCCAGCCGAAAGCTTTTCCGTAGAAGTCGCGTGACCGCTGAGTGTCTTTCACGTTGAATTCGACGTAGTCGATCCGTTGGTCGTTGGTGTTACCCATGATGCATACCTCTCGGTGTGATGTACGACGCCGAAAGCTAAGCACGCCCATCGCTTGCCGGATTGAACAAAACGGCCATCGACGTATGAGCTGCACGCGGCGCTGCCGATGGCGATGCATCTGACATGATTATTCACCTGCCCTCTTCCTTCCGGCCGGAAGAAAACAACCGGTTCTTGCAACCGTTCTCGATCGGCAGAGTTGTCGGTCGTGCAGATTTGTTGTCTCGAGCGAGGGCCGGGACATTGTCGCTGCGTCGTAAGTTCACCGTCGGCAATCCGAAGAGGAGCGAGATGAACGATCCCGTCCCAGCGCAGGCAACGGGTTCATTTCATGAACGCGTAGCGCCGGCGCGGCTTGGCGGCAGCTTTGCTTCGGTGTGGGTGCATCGAATGGACCCGCCGAGCGCACCACCAATCGTTGTGATGCCCGACGCGACGATCGATCTGCAATGGATCGGAGGCAGCTTCCGAGTTGCCGGCCCCGACAAGGAGCCGCAGACCGAGATTCTGGCGGCAGACGAGGTCGTGATTGGTTTCCGCTTTCATCCTGCCACGGCGGCGGCATGGCTCGGCGTGCCGCAAATCGAGCTGGTCGGTCAGAGGCTGTCGCTCGACGATTTGTGGGGAGCGCGGGCTCGGCGCCTCGCCAGCCGCGTGCGTATTAGCGACAGGCTCGAAGATCTGGCCTGCTCGCTCGAACAGATCGTCGCCGCGGAGATGGCTTGCCACGAGACTGACGTTCCCATGCAAGCGGCCTATCGCTTGATCGAGCGCGGGCCGCCGGCCGACGCGCCTCTCGTCCCTTGGTTGATGCGCGCGCTTGAGATGAGCGAAAGGACGTTGCGCCGGCGCTTCGACGAGAGCTTCGGCTATGGCCCGAAGACGCTTGACCGTATCCTCCGCTATCAGCGCTTTCTGCGGCTTTCGGGCCAATCGAACAGCGCTACGGCCATCCTGGCAGCCGAGGCGGGCTATTGCGACCAGGCGCATCTTGTCCGCGAGAGCCGACGCCTAACGGGAAGCACCCCTCGACAGATTCATCGTCTGCTGCAAGACGGATGAAACCACGGACGCTGCCCCGATCCGCCATCAAATCGCGCGGCGACAGCGCGTCTACTATCGGCGTTCTTCGATTTGGTGGCGTTCTTCGATTGGCCGTTTTGTTCAAGTCTTCACCGTGGCCCGACTTTATTCTGGTGTTTCCGACAACCAGAGGAGACTGCTATGAAACCGCGCATTTCGGTTTTGACTATCGCTGTCGCCAATCTCGAGAGTTTCTCGCGTTCTACCGCGACGGTCTCGGCTTGCCGACGGAAGGGATCATCGGCCGCGAGTTCGAGCATGGCGCCGTCGCGTTCTTCACGCTGTCCGGCAGGTTGAAGCTCGCGATCTGGGCTCAGGACGACCTCGCCTACGACACCGGCCTGCCCAAGACGCCGATCAGCTCGACCTCGTTCACAATCGGCCACAACGTTGTGCGCCGCGAAGAAGTCGATCAAGTGATGGATGAGACCGCCCGCGCTGGAGCCGAGATCATCAAGCCTGCTCGGGACACGTTCTTTGGCGGATATGCCGGATATTTCCGCGACCCGAACGGACACCTATGGGAGGTAGTCTGGAATCCGGCCAACATACCGAGTGAGGGCCCCTTCTGAAGGCGAGGCCTGCGGTATCGGGCCGCAGCCGATCGTTCCCGTCGCGCTAGGGCCGGGCAGCCGAGGCGCGTGGTCGGCCGTTTCGCTGCGTCGAAGCCAGGTCGACGCCTGGCGACCAGCACAATCTTGAGGGCCGATCATGTGTCTCCATGCAAACCATTCGCCTCGCCTGCATGGCGCATCATGCGGCGGAAGCTCATCGAGATATGCGCCCGCCTTATGTGCCCGATGGACTCCCAGTCGCCGATCTCGGCGGCGGCAAGAACCTCTTCCATCTC
The DNA here is from genome assembly GCF_040323155.1 of Mesorhizobium sp. M0060. Taxonomy (NCBI): domain Bacteria; kingdom Pseudomonadati; phylum Pseudomonadota; class Alphaproteobacteria; order Hyphomicrobiales; family Phyllobacteriaceae; genus Mesorhizobium; species Mesorhizobium sp. M0060. The sequence continues at coordinate 108,274 of NZ_JAMYUP010000018.1, read as the reverse complement.
GCGGCGGAACGCGGTGAATTCCTCGACAAGGCCCAATTGCGGCATCAGCTTCAGGACGACGCGCGCGACTTGAAAATACAGGCGCTCACTGATCTCGCGCAGCGGCTGGTTGCCGGTCATCGCCGTGAGTTCGTAGAAAAAATCCATGTTGAGGCGCAGGAAAGCGCGCTGGTCGGGATTGAGTATATCGGAATCGCAGCGCGCGATGAGCGCCCGTATCCGGTCGAGGTCGTCCGCCGTGCGCGGGATCGGCGAAAGCTTGCCGACGAGGAGCGCCAGCTCCAGGCGCAGATGATAGACCTGTTGCAATTCCTCGATGTCGACGTCGGTGACGATCGTGCCGACGCCGTGGACGGATTGAACCAGACCCTCGGATTCGAGGCGCGCCAGGACACGCCGGACCGGCGTGCGGCTGATCTCGAATTCCTGGGCAAGTTCTTCCTCGGACAGACGGCTTCCCGGCGCATAGTCGAGCAGGCAGATGCGGTCGCGCAATATCCGGTAGATGCGCTCGAACCGTTCCCGCGCCGAGAGCGGGCGCGGCGGCGCGGCGATCACCGTCGTGGGCGGCTTGGCCTCTGTCTCGATCGTCACCCAGCCTCCAGGACAGCGTGCAGGAACTGCCGTGTCCGCTCGTTCTTGGGAGCACCAAACAGTTCGCTTGGCGGTCCCTGCTCGCAGATCTTGCCTTGATAGAAGAAGCAAACACGGTCGGAAAACTCTTTGGCGAAGCCCATCTGGTGGGTGACCATCAGCATGGTGAGATCATGCTCGCGCCCGATCTGCCTTATCACCTGCAGCACTTCGCCGACAAGCTCCGGGTCGAGCGCCGAGGTCACCTCGTCGAACAGCATGATCTTGGGCCGCATGGCCAGCGCCCTGGCGATGGCGACGCGCTGCTGTTGGCCGCCAGAAAGCTGTGATGGATAGTGGTCCTTCTTCTGGGCCAGGCCGACCAGTTCCAGGAGCTCGGCCGCCCTCGCCTCGGCGTCCGCCCGCTTCATGCCGAGCACCGTTATCGGCGCCTCGATGCAGTTCTGCATCGCCGTCATATGCGGAAACAGGTTGAACGACTGGAACACCATGCCGATCTTGGCGCGGATCTTGCGGATGTGGGCGAGATCGGCGGGAACAAGCTTGCCGTTCCTCTCCATATGGGTCAGCGGCTCGCCTTCGACCCAGATGACGCCGTCATTGATCGTCTCCAGCGTCATCAACATGCGCAGCACCGTCGTCTTGCCCGAACCCGACGGACCGATGACCGAGACTTTTTCGCCGCGTGCTATTTCGAGATTGAGCCCATCGAGAACGGTTAACGTGCCGTAGCGTTTCGATACATTGTCGAAGCGTACCATCGGTTGTTCCGTCATCGCATGGTCCTCCGGTTGAGCAGCCCTTCGAGCGAGCGGATGAGCGCTGCCGAAACCAGGCTCATGGCTAGGAAAAACAGGCCGACCAGCGTGATCGGCTCGGTGTAGCGGAAGGTTTCGGAGCCGATGATCTTGGCGGTCTGCATCAGTTCCATCACGGCGATTGCGGAAAGCAACGGCGTCTCCTTGAACAACGCCACCAGATAGTTGCCGAGCGCCGGAATGATCGGCGGGATCGCCTGCGGGATGATGATGTCGCGGAACGTCGTCCAGGACGACAGATTAAGCGCGATCGAGGCTTCCCACTGGCCGCGATGGATGTTGTCGAAACCGGCGCGATAGACCTCGGAGCAATAGGCGGCGTAGTGGATGCCGATGGCGAGCACTCCGGCGGTGAAAGCGTCGAGCACGACACCGAATTTTGGAAAGACGAAATAGAGAAAGAATATCTGGATGAGCAGCGGGGTCGAGCGGATCAGCTCGACCATCACCGAAATCGTCCAGCTGGTCCATGGCACGGCGATGCGGACGACCGCCAGTACCAGGCCAAGTGAGGCGGCAAGCACAAAGCCGATCAGCGTCGCTTCGATGGAAACGATGGCGGCGCGGGCGAGCACCGGCAGGATTTCCAGGGCAAATCCCCAATCCCAGATCATGCCGCCTTCCCCCGCGCCAGTCCAAGCGAAGCTCGCCTTTCGAGAAGCCGCATGCCGATGGTCACAACCAGCGACATCGCCAGGTACATCAAAAGGACGAGGGTGAAGATCGGAATGGTCTTGAACGTGTTCTGGTTCATTTGCTGAGCCTTGAACGCCAGGTCCGAGAGCGTGATCAGCGAGACAAGCGCTGTCGATTTCAGAAGCTCGATGAACAGATTGCCCCAGGGTGGGATCATGGCGACAAAGGCCTGCGGCAGGATGATTCGGCGCAGCATCTGCGGGCGGCTCATGTTCAATGCCGTGCACGCTTCCCACTGCCCGCGGGCGACGGACTGGATCGCGCCGCGCACGCACTCAGATCCGTAGGCGCCGACATTCAGGCCGAGCGCCAGGACAGCCACCACGAAGGCGTTGATCGTGACGCCGAATTGCGGGAGCACGAAGAACAGCCAGAACAGCTGCACCAGCGCCGACGTTCCGCGGAAGATCTCGACATAGATCGTGGCCACCCATCTAAGCGGCGCCGGGCCGTACATCCGCGCCAGCGCCGCCAGCACGCCCATGACAATTGCCAGCAGGCTGCCGAGGATGGCGATTTCGATCGTCAGGACCGCGCCTTGCAGCAGCCCCGGTAGAAACAGACTATAGGCTTCCTGCGTTGCCAAGGCGGCGATCACGCCAAGCGCGACAACCAGCAGGATGACAAGCGTACGGATTCCCATGTGATTGCCCCGGGAAAAAAGGGCGGCGCTTTCGCGCCGCCAGCAGTTGGGAACCTATTTGCCTGCGCAGAGCTCTGCGGTGGTCTTGTTGGGGAGATAATCCTTGCCGAAGCCGAGTGGCTCGACCAGCGCGATATGCTCCGGCGAACCGAGGAACTTCTTCAGTTCGGCGTTGAAGGCCTCCTGCAGGTCGGTATCTTCCTTACGGAAGCCGAAGCCACCATGGCCTTTCACCGACTTGCCGGCAACCTCGCCGAACGGCTTGGTCGATTCGACACCGTCGGCTTTCTTGGCCATGTCGGCGATCGAAAGGGCGGTCAGCGCGGCAGCGTCGGCGCGGCCCGACTGGACGGCGGCGACCAGGCTGGACTGGTCAGGCAAGGAGACGATCTGCCCATCGGCAACGCCCGCGTCCTTGGCGAAGCCGCCTTCGACGGCGCCCGCCATCACGGCGAGCTTGAGATCCGGATTGTCCTTGATGCTGGAAAAGTCCTTCACGCCTTTCGGGTTGCCTTTTGCCACCAACATAGCCTCGCCGATGCCGTAGGAAGGCTCGGAGTAGTTGATCTCGGCGCAGCGCTTCGGAGTGATGAACATGCCCGCAGCGATAATGTCGAAACGGCCGGCCTTGAGACCCGGAATGAGCGAGCCGAATTCGGTCAGCACGCCGTCGACCTGCGGAATGCCCATTTTGGCGAGCACGGCCTTGGCGACTTCCGGCGCCTCGCCGGTCAGCTTGCCGTCGGGCGTGGCGTAGCCGAACGGTGCCTCGTTGGCGAAGCCAATACGTATATAGCCGTCCTTCTTGGCCCGTTCGAGGGTGGTCTCGGCGTGGGCGGACAGCGACGTCAATGACGTCGCGGCGAGCGCGATGCAGGCAGCCGCTTTCACGACCATACGGCGCGATATCGATGATTTGAGCATGCTTTTCTCCCATTGAACAACTGTGGATGGCTCCCAGGGCGCGGCCTTCTTCGAGGTCGGCGCCTGCTTGATAAGACGTATACAACTGCCCTAGACATTTCGCAAGCAGAGATGTAAAAACCATGGAAATTCGACGATAATTCGTAGTTAACCAATAAATTGGTCGTCGAGTTGTGCACAATTTAGGCTGATGCCTATTTGCAAAAGGCAAACAGCGTACCCAGAAGGCAGGATTTCGGTGGCGACCGCGAACGGTTTCGGGACATTCACGCAAGCGGAGTATGGGCAGCGCCTGGCCGGCGTGAAGACACGCATGCAAAAGGCCGGCTTCGACCTCATCGTCTGCCAGGATCCCGCCAACATGTGCTGGCTGACCGGCTATGACGGATGGTCGTTCTACGTTCCGCAGTGCGTGCTCGTCCATCTGGAGGGGGATCGGCCGATCTGGTTCGGCAGGGCGCAGGACGCCAGGAGCGCACGCCTAACCACTGGCCTGCCGGACGAAAATATCGTGCCGTTCTCGGAGCGGCTGGTGCAGCAGCCCGTCGAACACCCTTATGACGAGCTCGGCCAACTGATCCGGTCGCGTGGCTGGGGAAAGGCCCGCATCGGCGTCGAGATGGACGCGCACTATTACACCGCGCGCTGCCACGCCCATCTCGTCCAGGGGCTGCCCGACGCGCACTTCGCCAACAACCACGATCTCGTCAACTGGGCGCGGCTGGTCAAATCGGAAGCCGAGCTGGTGCTGATCCGCGAGGCGGGTGCGATCTGCACGCATGCCATGAACCGCGCCATCGGGAAAATGCGGCCTGGCGTGCCTCAGAACCATGTCATTGCGGAAATCTATCACGCACAGATCATGGGCGTGCCCGGAGCGGGTGGCGACTATGCCGCGATCTGTCCGCTGATGCCCGTTGGCGAGGGCACCAGCACGCCACATCTGACGTGGTCCGACGCGCCGCTGCCGGACAGCGGCCTCGCCATTCTGGAGATCGCCGGCGTGCGCCGCCGCTATCATGCGGCGCTGACCCGGACGGTACATTTTGGCAAGCCGCCGCAAGCCATCCTCGACATGGCCAAGGCGATCGTCGAGGGCGTCGACGCTGGCCTCGAGAAGGCGCGCCCCGGCAACACGGCCGAAGAGGTGGAAGCCGCCTGGCAGGCAGTCTTGCGGAGGAACGGGCTGAAGAAGGAAAGCCGCGTCGGCTATCCGGTCGGGCTCGCCTACCCGCCCGATTGGGGTGAACGCACCGCAAGCCTTCGTCCCGGCGACACCACCGAGATGCAGTCCGGGATGTGCTTCCATTTCATGGCCGGCGTTTGGCTCGACGATTTCGGCATCGCCATCTCGGAATCCTTCATCGTCACGGATCGCGGCGGCGAACGCCTCTGCGACGTGGCGCGCGAACTCATCGTCATCGACTGACATGGCGGCCGGGAAACCGGACTGCTGAAAGACCATGCCCGCCACCAAGCCGGCAACAAGCACAAGGACGACCGATGGACCGCAATCCGTTTTCCGAAGCCGAAATCGCCGGCCGCCTTGCCAAGGTCCGTACGGCACTGGTTGAGCGCGAACTCGACGCGGCGGTCTTTGCCTCGCCGGAGAACGTCTTCTATCTCACAGGGCTCGATCACTGGGGGTATTTTGCCCCTCACCTGCTGATCGTTCCGCTTCAGGGAAGACCTGTTCTGGTCACCCGTTCGATGGAAAAGGTGACAATCGAGAAGCAGGTGAAGGCAGCGGAATTCCGTGGCCACTCCGATAGCGAAACGGCGGCCGATCTTGCCGCGCGGGTGCTCGCAGAGCTCGGCCTGTCCGGCAAGCGGATCGGCCTAGAATACTGGACGGCGGGCTTCAGCCATGGACTTGCCGTGGCACTCCAGATGCAAGCCGATGCCAAGTGGAGCGATGTCTCCGGTCTGATCGACAAGATGCGGCGGGTGAAGAGCGCCGAGGAACAGGCGCTGATGCGGCGGGCCGCAAAGGTGACGGACGCCGCCGCCGGTGCCGCGATCGCCGCGATCTCGGATGGCGCTTCCGAACAGGAGGTTGCCGCCCAATGTGTTGCGGCAATGATCCGCGCCGGCGGTCATGCGCCGGGCTTCGGACCGTTCATCCGCCCGGCCGCGCGCCTGGGTGAAGAGCACACGACCTGGGGCGACGGGATCTATCGCAAGGGCGAGCCGGTCTTCGTTGAATTGTCCGGGTGCATCTCGCGCTACCACGCCCCGCTCGGCCGGCTCGTTCGCATCGGCCACATCAGCGACGAAGACGCCACAATGGCGGAGGTGACCGCCAAGGCGTTCAACGCCGTCGTCGAGGCGCTGCGGCCGGGCGCCAAGGCGCGCGATGTCTACGCCGCCTGGCAGGCCGTCGCCGACGAGGCCGGTCTTTCCCACTATCGCCGCCATCACTGCGGTTACCTTGTCGGAGTCGGCCAGCCGCCGTCATGGACCGGCGGCAATTCGGTGACCGGCTTGCGACACGATTCCGACCTCGAGATCGAAACCGGGATGAGCTTCCACATCCTGTCGTGGCTGATGGGCACTCGTCGCGGCAATGACTTCGTCTCCAACACGGTGCTGTTGACCGATGCGGGCGCCGAAGTGCTTACCCGCACGCCGGCCGGCCCGATCGTTCGATAGGCCTGCACACATGGCGCGCTACTCGGCATTTTCGATTTTACGCAACGCGCTGTCCGGCCAGAAGAATTGGCAGCGCGCCTGGCGGGCAGCGGAGCCAAAATCGTCCTATGACGTGATCGTCATCGGCGGCGGCGGACACGGCCTCGCCACCGCCTTCTACCTCGCGGAGAACCACGACATCCGCAACGTCGCGGTGCTCGAAAAGGGCTATGTCGGCGGCGGCAATGTCGGCCGCAACACCACCGTCATCCGGTCCAACTACCTGCTCGACGGCAACACCCAGTTCTACGAATTCTCGATGAAGCTCTGGGAGGACATGTCGCGGGCGCTGAACTTCAACGTCATGTTCTCGCAGCGCGGCCAGCTCGTCACGGCGCATTCGGCCGATCAGCTCGACGGCTTCAGCCACCGCGCCAACGTCATGCGGCTGAACGGCATCGATGCCGATATCCTTGACCGCGAAGAGGTGCGCCGGCTGGTGCCCTATCTCGATTTTTCCGATACCGCCCGCTTCCCGATCCATGGCGCCATCTTCCAGGGCCGCGCCGGCACGGCGCGCCACGACGCCGTGGCGTGGGGGTATGCCCGCGCCGCCGACGGCCATGGCGTCGACATCATCCAGAACTGCGAGGTGACAGGCTTCGTCCGCAACGGCGACAGGATCGTCGGCGTCGAAACGACGAAAGGCCGGATCGGCGCCGGCAAGATCGGCCTTGCTGTTGCCGGCCATACGTCCGTGCTCGGCACCAAGGCCGGCCTGGAACTGCCGATCGAAAGCCATGTGCTGCAAGCTTTCGTCACCGAGCCGCTGAAGCCGCTGGTAGATCACGTCGTCGCCTATGGCGCCGACCATTTCTACGTCAGCCAGTCCGACAAGGGCGGATTGGTCTTCGGCGGCAATCTCGACGGCTACAATTCCTATGCCCAGCGCGGCAATCTCGGCGTCGTGCGCGAAGTGGCGGAGGCAGCGATTGCGCTGATGCCATGCATTTCGCGTGTCCGTCTGCTGCGCCATTGGGGCGGCGTCATGGACATGACCCCCGATGCCAGCCCGATCATCTGCCCGACGCCGATCGAGGGTCTCTATCTCAACGGCGGCTGGTGCTATGGCGGCTTCAAGGCGACGCCGGCTTCCGGCTGGTGCTTCGCCCACACGATCGCCACCGGCAAGCCGCATCCCTTGATCGCAGCCTACGGGCTCGATCGTTTCCGCACCGGCCACACGCTCGATGAGGCCGGTGTCGGCCCTTCCGCCTGGCTGCAATAGGAGGCGGGACAAAATGCTGCGCATCGAATGCCCCTGCTGCGGCCCGCGCGACCATGACGAGTTCCGCTATGGCGGCGATGCCTCGGTCAAGCGTCCGGCCCATGACGATCCCGATCCGGAGGCCTGGCACCGCTACGTCTATATCAGGACAAACCCGGCCGGCCCGCACCGTGAATTCTGGCAGCACGTGACCGGTTGCCGGCAATGGCTGGTGGTCGAACGCGACACCCGCAACCATGCCATCGCAGCCGTCGACTTCGCCAGAAAATTGCGGGCCAGGAAATCAACTCTCAGGAAATCCCCGGCATGAGTTCGAACCACAAGCGGCTGTCGATGGGTGGCCGTATCGACCGCGAGCAGCCGGTCGAGTTTACCTTCGACGGCCGCAAGCTGGCTGGATATCGCGGCGACACGCTTGCCTCCGCGCTGCTCGCCAATGGTGTCACGCTGGTCGGGCGCAGCTTCAAATATCATCGCCCGCGCGGCATTTTTTCCGCCGGGCCCGAAGAGCCGAATGCGCTGGTTACGCTCGGGAGCGCCGGCAGGCGCGAGCCGAACCTGCCGGCGACCACACTGGAACTCGCCGACGGCATGGTCGTGGAGAGTCAGAACCGCTGGCCATCGCTTGCCTTCGACGTGCAAAGCGTCAACGGGCTGTTGGCACCGTTTCTGTCCGCCGGCTTCTACTACAAGACCTTCATGGGCCCAACGCGCCGCGCCTGGATGTTCTACGAACATTTCATCCGCAAGGCGGCCGGCCTGGGCAGGGCCGGCACCGACGCTGATCCCGACCGCTACGAGGTTCGTCATGCCTTCGCCGACGTCGCCATCGTCGGCGGCGGCCCGGCGGGATTGTCGGCGGCGCGGGCAGCCGCCGCGGCCGGCGCGCGGGTCGCGCTGATCGAGCAGGATTTCCTGCTTGGCGGCCAGCTTCTGGCGGAACCGTCCGACAGCGCAGCGGCCTCATGGCTGAAGCAGGCCGAGGCCGAGTTGGAGGGCTTCGAAACCGCCGCGCTGATGAAGCGGACGGCCGCTTTCGGCAGCTATGACGGCAATGTCCTTGGACTGGTCGAACAGCGCGATCCAACCGATCCGCAGCCGAATGGCGAGACACGGCAAACGGTCACCATGCTGCGCGCCCGCTCGATCGTTTTCGCCACCGGCGCCATCGAGCGGCCGATGGTGTTCTCGAACAATGATCGGCCCGGCGTCATGCTTGCCTCGGCCGCCCGGACCTATCTCAATCGCTTCGCCGTCCTGCCGGGCAAGAAAATCATCGTCGCCACCACCAATGACGGTGCCTGGCGCACCGCCTTCGACTATGCCGCAGCCGGCGCGGAGGTGACGGTTGCCGATCTGCGCCCCGTCCCGCCCGCAGCACTTGCCGCAGAAGCCGCATGGCTCGGCGTGGTGGTGCGGGCCGCAACGCGCATCGTCGACCTTAACGGCGGCCATGCTGTCAGACGTGTAACGCTCAACGGGCCGGACGGCCAATCCGAGGCCGCCTGCGACCTGGTCTGCGTGTCCGGCGGCTGGTCGCCAACCGTGCATCTCACCTCGCACCTGGGGAGCAAGCCCGCCTACCGCGACGACATCGACGGCTTCGTGCCGGGTTCGTTTCCGGCCGGCCGGTTCGGCGCCGGCGCGATGATGGGAACCTATGCGACTGGCGATGCCATCGAGGACGGTCATCGCGCCGGTACCGAGGCCGCATCGTCCTGCGGCAAGTCGGCATCGGTGCCCGCTCCGTCGAAACTCGACCTGGACGAGACCGCCACGATTTCACTTCGCGAAATCCCTTCCGTTGGACGTGGAAAGGCCTTCGTCGATTTCCAGATGGACGTGACGACCGAAGATATCGAGCTCGCCCATCGTGAGGGCTATGAATCGGTCGAGCACCTGAAGCGCTACACCACGCTCGGCATGGGCACCGATCAGGGCAAGACCAGCAATTTTGCCGCACTTGCCGCGATGGCAACCCTGCGCCGCGCAACAATCCCCAAGACCGGCGTCACGACCTTTCGCCCGCCCTATACGCCGGTGGCAATCGGCGCGCTTGCCGGACGCGCGACCGGCCATCATTTCAAGCCGATCCGCCGCACACCGATGCACGACTGGCACATGGCGAACGGCGCCGAGATGCTCGAGGTCGGTCTCTGGATGCGGCCCTATTTCTACCCGCAGTCGGGGCGCGACGTGAACGACGCCTATGTCGCCGAAATGCGGAATGTGCGTCAGGCCGCGGGCCTGATGGACATCTCCACCCTCGGCAAGATCGACGTCCAGGGTCCGGATGCGGCGATTTTTCTCGATCGCATCTACGCCAACGGCTTTGCCAAACTGCCCGTCGGCCGCGCCCGCTACGGCGTCATGCTGCGCGACGACGGCATCGTCTTCGACGACGGCACCACGACGCGGCTGGCGGAAAACCGGTTCTTCATGACCACCTCGACGGCCAAGGCCGCCGATGTGCTGTCGCGACTCGAATTCCTGCTCGACACGGCCTGGCCGGATTTGCGCGTGGCCGTCACCTCGGTCAGCGATGAATGGGCGGCGATGTCGGTTGCCGGGCCTAACAGCCGCGCAGTCCTGAGTGCAGCGTTTCCCGCTCTCGACGTTTCCGACGAGGCGCTTCCGCACATGGGGCTACTCGAAAGCGAATGGGAGGGCCGTGCGCTCCGCATCCTGCGTCTCAGTTATTCCGGCGAGCGCGCCTACGAAATCTATGTCGGCGCAACTGCCGGCGAACAGCTCTGGAGCCGCCTGCTCGAAGCCGGCAGAGCGTTCGACCTGAAGCCTTACGGCGTCGAGGCGCTTGGCGCGCTACGCGTCGAAAAGGGCCATGTCGCCGGACCGGAGATCGATGGGCGCACGACGCTCGACGATCTCGGCCTCGGTCGCATGGCCGGCAAACGCAGCGGCTTCGTCGGCGACGTCCTGCGACGGCGCCCTGCCCTCCAGGCTCCCAACCGACAGCGCCTGGTCGGACTGGAATGCATTGAGGACGGAAAACGCCTGCGCGGCGGCGCCATCCTGTTCCTGCCGGATGAGAAACCCTATGGCCATGGGCGCGGTCGCGTCACCTCCGTCAGTTTCAGCCCCGAACGCGGCCATTATGTCGGGCTGGCCCTGCTTGCCGGTGATGTCGCGGCAGAAGGAAGCGAGGTCGTGGCGGTCTACCCGATGAAGGATGATGAAACGGTTCGCGCTCGCATCGTCTCGCCGGTGTTCCTCGATCCGCAGGGAGAACGGCTGCATGGCTAGCTCGATGTCTTCGCGGGATTTCAGCCTGTCCGTGGCCGATTGCCCGCTCATCCAGGTCGAGGGCTGGGACGGGACACTGACGCAATTCGAAAAGAGCGTCTCGGCATCGCTCGGCACGAAGCTTCCAGCCTCGGTCGGAGAGACGGTTCGTCACAAAGGCCTTCTAATCATCCGCGTTGCACCTCGCCGCCTCTGGCTGGCTCTCGACGAAGGCACGCAAGCGCCTGCGCTTGCCGTCGACCCCGATCTCGGCTGCTCGGTTCCCCTCGGCGAAGGTCGCGTTCGTTTGAAAATGACCGGCCCTGACATCGCAAGGCTTCTGTCCGGCTGCGTTACCGTCGACTGGCACGCGCCGGCCGCCGCTCCGGGCCGCGCCGTGCTGACATCCTTCCATCACGTGTCCGTGGTCTTCCTGCGCACCGGCGAGACCGCGTGTGAACTCATCGTGCCGCGAAGTTTTGCCCGCAGCCTCTCGGATTGGATTGCCGACGGCTAGCCAAAACGGTTCCTCGGGCAAGGGCCGGCTTTAGCGGCGATCCGAGCCGCTATCACGAAGTCATCTACTCTCTTGCCGGCCAGTCTCTCAGAAGCGTAATCCCAAACTTCGGCGCCGCCGCTTTGAGTCGCTCGATATCGGCAGGCGTCGGCGGCCCGACCACCTCTCCCTTGCCGAGTTCATGGCCACCTTCGGCGAGAAACTGCTCGAACACACTTGGCGTGTTTATCAGGATATAGCGAACGAGCTGATTGCCGGGATTCATAAGCTGGTGCGGGATGCCCCGCTTCAAAAACATGCTCTCGCCGGGCGAGAGCGTTCGGACCACACCGTCCACAATTGCAGTCAACTGCCCTTCGATGACGTAGACCGTCTCGTCGTCATTCGCATGAACATGGATTGGCGTTTTCGTCTGCCCGTCGCTTCTGTTTTCGAAGAGACTCAACAAGCCTCCCGTCTGTTCGCCGGAGACCAGTCGCTTCATGACGATGCCTGCGAGCATGAATTCCTTTGGGTCAACATCTGTCATTGATCCAATCCTGCCAGGTACATTCGGAGTAGGCCCGTACCGGACCGTCAAGCAGACGAACTGCGCAGCGACATCCGGCAAACGTCGAACGGGCTCATGCGTTCCCGGTCGCTGAGGTCCCTCTTCCCAAGCTCCGTTTGGACGAAAGGCCGGCTTCGTTCTCCCCGGACATGCTGGCCGACACCGACATACGCCAACTCGAGGGCGCCGCAGAGGTCCGCCTAACTGACGGCGAAGCTGCAACGGGCCGCCAGGCTCTCGCCAGGCCCAAGCACCGACAGTCCATTCCATTTGTCGATCGAACCACGATTGAGAGCATCGACAGCATGACTGACCGGTTCAAAACAGAAGAAATCGCTCTCATCCGATGGCGAATAGACCAGGTAAAAATTTAAGGGCGAGGACGCTTTGATCGTGAGGCCGCAATTGTGCTCTGGCCAAGAGATGGTAGCGACGCCGTCCCAGCCAGCGAACACATTGTTTATCCATCCGCTCGGCAAGGCGGCCGGGGCGCCGAAATCCCGGTCGGGACGGGTTTTGACATCGACAAATTTTTCAGGGAGATGGTTGGGCCGTTCGAGGCAAACCTGCGAGGCCGCGGCGTGAAGCGTGGTCAACGCTGTTCTTGGGAACCACGGATGGATGCCAAGCCCGAACGGCAGCCTGACCGGCGCCTGATTGACGATGCGAAACTTCAGGTCGAGCCCCTGTCCGGCCAGCGCGTAGCTCACCTCGGCGCGATATCGATATGGGCCGGGTCCGTTGCTGATGAGCGACAGCTTCGCTCTGTCCTGCGTCAGACTGTCGACGTCCCACTCGCTCGAAAATCCATTGCCGTGAATCGGAAATGGCTCGCCTGCGACGTTGGAAGGCAGTTCGTGGAATTTGGAGTCGAATAAGAACCCGCCGCCGGAGATGCGATTTGACCACGGCAAAAGCAGGTTGCAGGCAAGGTCGAAGGGGTTGCTGCTCCCGCCGTTTGGCCATGGCCTGAAGAGCGGCACGCGCCCATAGTCCAGTCTCGCAAGACCTGCCCCAAGCGACGGGACGATTTCAGCGGATAGTTCTCCACTTCGAATCTTGATCGTCCGGACCATCTAATTCAGACGGTATCGGCCCTGGCAGAGGCGATCGGCTGTTGATGGCGGCCTTTGCGAGCCACTGCAAGAAGGTCATTCGACGCGATCCCGATGAGCGCTTTCATCTGATCATGAGCGTCGTCGGCCCTGCGCATCCTAATTGCCTCCAGCACGTCGCCATGCGCGCTGAGTGTCTGCTGATAGTTAGCGGTGGCCGATGTGGTCAATCGGAAGGAGAAGCTGAGGGCCGCCGCGAGCATATTGCCGAGATTGGCGAATACCGGGTTGCGGCTGGCACGAAGGATGGCGGTATGAAATCTGACATCGGCATCAAGACACGCAGCGAGATCGTCCTCCGGAGCAATGCGCATGGCCTCATACGCCGCTTCGATGACCGCGAGATCGCCTGACGTCGCCATCTTGGCCGCAAGTTGGGCCGCAGCGGGTTCAATGACGAGCCGCGCCTCGATCAGTCCACGGACGAAATCGAGATCTGGCTCGATGTCGCGCATCCATTCGAGAACCTGTGCATCCAACCTGTTCCATTCGCTCGATGCGCGCACACGCGTCCCGGCCCGCTTGCGCGCTTCGATCAATCCTTTGGCCGAAAGCGTGAGAAGAGCATCGCGAAGCGCCGTGCGGCTCGCGCCGTAGATGACGCAAAGTTCGGCTTCCGTCGGAAGTACGGAGTTCTGCGCGTAGGAGCCGGCGAGGATGCGTTGTCCGAGATCGCGTGCGATGCGATCCTTGAGCGATGACGTGGCGCCATCTCCGGCAGGAAGGTCTTGCCTAGCTTGACCAGTCGAAGCGATCGCCGCGTCCATCGTCATGTCCTGTTCAAGTGGTACTCGGCAATTACCACAGCAAGTATCAGCAGCGAGCCCTTGGCAAGCAACTGATAGAAGGTTGGCACGGACGTCAGTATCATTCCGTTGTTGAGCACGCCAATGATGGCGACGCCGAGGAGCGCGCCGACAATCGTGCCCTTCCCGCCCTGCAAGGCGCAGCCACCCAGCACGGCCGCCGTGATGGCCTCGAGCTCCAGGCCCTGGGATCCGGAAACGGGCTGCCCCGAGCCGGTACGAGCAGCAAGCAGAATCCCGGCCAATCCGGCCGCCACTCCACTCATGATGTAGATACCGACGCGGTAGCGGTTGATATTGATGCCAGAGAAGCGTGCGACAACGGGATTGCCGCCCAGAGCATAGATGTTGCGGCCAATGATCGAGCGCGCCAGGAAGAGATGGAACACGATCGCGGTCAGGAAAAGAATCCAGATCAGCAGAGGCAGGCCGAGGATTCGTCCGATCCCTATGAAGCGGAAAGTGTCGCTGAAAATCGCGATCGATTGCCCATCGGACATGATGAATGCGATGCCGCGGAAAATCGCCATCGTACCGAGTGTCGCGATGACTGCATTGACCCGCCCATAGGTGATGATGATGCCATTCACGAGACCGGCAAGACCGCCCAGAACCAGGCCGGCAAGAATACCGGCTGCGGGCGAGCCCGTCGACTGGATGGCCATTGCCGTCGATACAGTGGTCAGACCCACAATTGCGCCGACGGCGATATCAAGTCCGCCCGCGACAATGACCACGGTCTGGCTCATCGCCAGAACGCCCAGGATGGTGATGCCCAGGCCAATGTTCAGCAGGTTTCGGCTGGAGAAGAACACATCGCCTCTCAGGGTGCCGAAGATGAGCACGAGAATGGCGAGAGCAACAAGAAGGCTTATGTTGTGAATGCCGATGCGCTCTGCGATGCGCAAGGAAGCGCGCCTTTTGTCGGTTTGTGTTGTTGCTGTCCTAAGCTCAAGGCTGTTCACTGAATTTGTCCTCCGAGCGATGGTACAGATTGCGGCATGGCGTGTTTCAGGATCGTGGTCTCGTCGATGTCGGGGCGGGAAAGTTCGGCCGTGATCCGGCCTCCAGCCATGACGAGCACCCTGTCGGCTAGCCCGATCAGTTCGGGCATTTCCGAGGAAATCAGGATTATGCCGATGCCGCTGGCGGCGAGTTCATCGATCAGGCGATAGATTTCCGCCTTGGCGCCGATGTCGATGCCGCGGGTCGGTTCATCGAGGATGAGAAGCATCGGCTGCCGGGCAAGCCAGCGCGCGAGAACGACCTTCTGTTGATTTCCACCCGACAGCTTCGAAACCTGTTCGTCGAGGTTGGGCGCCTTGATCGACATTTTTGCTGCGAGCGGTGAGACAATCTCCAGCGCCTTTCGCCGGTTGAAGAAGCCGAAGGTCGACGTCTTGTCGGGCACGCAAAGCGATGCATTGTCAAGAATGCTTCGGAACAGCAGCAGGGCTTCGTGCTTGCGGTCTTCGGGGGCGAAGCCGATGCCCGCCACGATCGCTGCATGCGGACTGTTGGGGCCAACGGGCACGCCATTCATCGCTATGGTTCCGCCGAGGCGCCGATCATAGCCGACAATCGCCTTTGCCAATTCGGATCGCCCCGCCCCCATAAGGCCGGCGATGCCGAGCACCTCGCCGCGGCGGATCTTGAGGCTCACATCGGTGACGCGGTCGGTGGTCAGGCCCGCCACGTCCAGCAACAGTTTTCCCGATTGCCACGTCTCGCGCGTAAACAGATCGGCAATGTCGCGGCCGACCATAAGCTTGGCTATGGTTTGCTCGCTAGCACCTGCCGCCGGGGAATCGTCGACCAGCCGGCCATCCCGCAAAACGACAATGCGATCCGCAAGGTCGATGATCTCGTTCAGCCTGTGAGAGATGTAGACGATCGAAGTGCCTTCTTCGCGCAGCCGGCGTATTACTGAAAACAGACGGCGCGCTTCGTCGTCGGTCAGTGACGAGGTCGGCTCGTCGAATGCGATCAGCCGGCCGCCGGCACGTATGGCGCGCATGATTTCGATCATCTGACGTTGCGCCGGACCGAGCGTGCTGCAGAGTTGCCGCGGCCGCATATCCTGTTGCATGCCGAAGGTCGCAAGCACCCGGTCGGTCTGCTCCTCGAGCCTGTGCCAGTCGAGCAGGACGCCTGCCAACCGCGGCAGTTCCCCAACGAAAATGTTCTCGGCCACCGTCAGGTTCGGAACGATCTCCGGCTCCTGATGGATGACGCGTATTCCGGCTCTGTGGCTGTCGCGCGGCTCGCCGAAAACGATCGGCGTGGAACCGTGCAGCACGGTGCCGGTGTCCGGTGCGAACACGCCCTCGAGAATTCGCATCATCGTCGATTTGCCAGCCCCATTCTCGCCAACCAGGGCAAGCACCTCCCCCGGCCGAAAAGCAATCGAGACGTTGTCGAGCGCCTGCACGACGCCGAAGCGCTTCGATATCCTATCGAGCGAGAAGAAATCCGATTGCATCAAAGCTCACTCCCGAGGATCGATCCCGTGTCGGTGGCGTGTGCCCGCTGACGAACTGCCGGCCCAAAGAGCGTCATGCGCCCTGCGGCGCATGACGCATAGCCGGTTCAGTGGCAGAGCTTGGCTTTGTAGTCCGACGCAAAATTGTCGGCGGTGATGTATTCCGGGTCGGTGAAGGACTGAACGGGTAGCTTCGTTCCATCCTTGATGGAGGCCAACAAGATCTTCACCGCCAGTGCGCCGTAATTTGCCGAATTGAGCCACATCGTGCCACGGAATGCCGAAGGCTTCCCTGATCCGAAGGCGTCGCAGGCGCGGCTCCCGTCGATGCCTATCCCCATGCCCTGGTCTGCGGTATAGCCGGCATTCTCCAGTGCTCGCGCACCACCCAGCACGCCATCATCGTTGCATGAGTAGAATATCCAGTTCGTGACGCTGGGATTGGCCGTCAACGTGGTGGTCATCACGTCGATGGCGTTGACCATAGTGTTGTCGTAGGGGACGCGCACGATATTCCCCGGCTTGAAATCGGGCACCGCCTTCAGGAACGCTTCTTCCGCGCCCTTGTTGCGCTGCATGCAGGTATCCGCCTTGCGGTCCTCGATCGAGGCGATGCGCACCTCTTTGCCCGCCCAGCCGTCGGCCTTGTAGAGCTTGGCAAGCTCTTCGCCCACCCGCGCGCCGATGTTGTACGCATTCATTCCGACATAGGGGACCTGGTGCCATCCTGGTAGTAGATGTCGTCGTCGACCGCCACCAAGGGAATTTTTGCGGCCTTTGCCTTTTCCGCGATGACCGGTCCCAGTGCCTTGTCTGGGACGACGATCGCGATGCCTTTCACACCATCGCCGACCATCGTATCAAAGGTCGTGATCGTCAAATTGGCATCGAACTGGACGTCCTGCGACACGAACGCGGCCCCTGCCGCCTCAGCCGCTTTCTTGGCGCCGCCAACTTCGGCGACAAACCATGGATGGTCACCCATCTTGTTGATGTAGCCGATCTTGATGTCTTCCGCGCTTGCTGCGCCACTCATCAGTCCGGCAGCCAGTATCGCAAATGTCGCCAAAGCCTTTGTTGTGGTTTTCATGAAGATCCTCCCTGAGAGCTCTATGGTGGTTGCTAGTCGTGGTAGAGAACCGAGCGCCCACCATCGATGGTGATCGTCTCGGCATTTATGAACGGCGCTTCGTCCGAAGCGAGGAAAACCGCCGTCATTGCAACCTCGTCCGGCCGGCCAATGCGCTTGGGCGGATGGAGGTCGTAGGCTCGCCGCTTCTCCTCGGCGGGGTTCGGGAATGTGTTCCAATAGGCTTCCGCGATCGGCGTCTCGATATAGCCGGGTGCTATCGCGTTCACCCGGATACCGCGCGCGGCATATTCGATGGCGAGCGAGCGGGTGAGACCCACAAGCGCATGCTTGGCGACCGGATACGGGAAGGTATGGGGAATGATCTGGAAAGCGTGACAGCTTGCTATGTTGACGATAGACCCCGAGCCGTTCGCCAGCATGTTCGGCAAAACCGCCTTGGCGCAGAACCACGCGGCCTGGAGGTCGAGCTTGAGACAGCGCTCCCATTCCTCATCCGGCATCAGCAATGGTTCGTAGAAGACGTTGGCACCGGCATTGTTGACGAGAACGTCGACGCCGCCATAGGTCGTGATCGTCCGGGCGACCATGTCGGCGACCGCGGATGCGTCTGTGACGTCCGTCTCGATGAACAGGGCGTCGGCGCCTTTGGCACGCAATTCGTCGGCGATCGCTTTCCCGCTTGCCGCATTCAGTTCGGCAATAACGGTCTTTGCCCCATGCATCGCAAAGGCGCGGGCGGTGGCGGCACCGATGCCCTGGCCCGCTCCCGTGACGATTGCGATCTTTCCTTGCAGCCGGCCTGCCATTGCATTCACCAGTCGACCACGGTGCCGTCCGGCATGACGGCGTTGCGGGCATGCAGCACTTCCTGCTTGAAGGGGTGACGCGCGATGACGTCTTCATTGACGGTGACGCCAAGGCCCGGCAGTTCGGGCAGGTTCCAGCGGCCCGGTTTACGCTGAATTGGCCAGGTAACGACGTCGTCGTACCAGGCGACGGCACCGGACATCTCCTCCTGAATGACGACGTTTGGCGTCGATATGCCGAAGTGAAGAGCAGCCACACCGGCGATCGGACCGAGCGGGTTGTGCGGCGCAAGGCCGATACCCGCGGTTTCCGCCATAGCCGCGATCTTCTTTGTCTCGAGCAGACCACCAGTGTGGCAGATATCAGGCTGGGCAATGTTGAAGGCACGGGCTGCGATCGAGTGCGTGAATTCGCGACGTCCGATCAGCCGCTCGCCGGAAGCGATCGGCACAGCCGATCGCGCCGTGATATGCGCCAGTCCGGCAACATCTTCGGGCGGCACGGGTTCTTCCGCGAACATGATGCGGGCCGGCTCGATTGCCCTGAGGTAGTCCATCGCCGCGTTAACGGACGCAGGGCGTCCATGGAAATCGACCATGATGTCGATGTCCGGACCTATGGCCTCGCGAAGTGAGCCAACCATGTTGGCAACAGAATCGACTGCCTTCGCAGGCGATACGTAGTGGGTATAAGGGATGCAGACGACCTTGACCGCGTCGTAGCCTGCTTGCGTCACGATGCGTCCGCGTTCCACGATCGCGTCCGCGGATCCGGTCTCATAGACCGCTTTCATGTCTCCGAGGCCAAGATGCGTGTAGGTGCGCAGATAGTCGCGGACCTGGCCGCCCAGAAGGCGCCAGACGGGGACGCCCAATGATTTGCCCAGGATGTCCCAGAGCGCGATCTCAATGCCGCTGACGGCAGACATTCCCTCGACGCCAAGACGCCAAAATCCGTGGCGCGTAAGTATCTGGTAGCACTGCTCCACGTTGCGCGGATCTTGCCCGATGAGCAGTGCCTCAAGGTCCTGAAGCGCTCCAACGACGGCTCGGGTCTTCCATTCCAGTGTTGCCTCACCCCAGCCAAACAGTCCGGGCTCGTCGGTTTCGACCCGAACGAAGACCCAGTTGCGCATTTCCGCATTGCAGACGCGCGCCTTGATGGCCGTGATTTTCATTGGTCCTCCCGACTTGCCGTCTTTTTTCACGGCAATATGTATGATTTATTATGGATAATATGGACGAGTCAAGCGCAACGTCAATGTGGACAGCAGCGTCAGGAAAACTGGCCCTTGGGAGTGTCGCGCCGATGCCACCGGCTAACGCGGTGCGACGCGCAGCCCGGCGGCATCGAAGAGATGCATGCGCTCCGGCGGCAGAGCGAGGCTGATCGGCGGGCCTTGCGTTTCAACGCCCTGCTGCTTGAGAACGGCGATCAGCTTGCTGTCGCCGGCGATGGTGGCGTGGACAACGGTTTCCGGTCCCAACGCCTCGGCAAGCGTTACCCGCGCTTCCACCGATCCCTTGCTGCCGTCGGAAAGTTCGATGTCGTGTGGCCGGATGCCAAGCGTCGCGTCGTCTCCCGGTTTCAGCGCGACCCCGTCAGCCGCGACCGAGGCCGACAGCCCGCCCGGACCTTCGACATGCACTTCGGCGGCGTTTACCGAACGCACCTTCACCGGCAGCAGGTTCATCCGCGGCGCGCCGATGAAGCCGGCGACGAACAGGTTGGCCGGCGCGTTGTAGAGATCGAGCGGCCGGCCGACCTGCTCGATCCGCCCCGAGCGCATTACCACGATGCGGTCCGCCAGCGTCATCGCTTCGATCTGGTCATGGGTGACGTAGATCATCGTGGTTGCCAGCCGCTTGTGCAGGGCCGCCAGTTCAGCGCGCATGCTGATTCGCAGTTCGGCATCGAGGTTGGACAGCGGTTCATCGAGTAGAAAGGCGGTCGGATTGCGCACCACCGCACGGCCGATCGCCACGCGCTGCTTCTGGCCGCCCGACAATTGACCGGGCCGGCGGTCGAGATAGGGAGCAATTTCCAGCATGCGCGTCGCCTCCGTGATCCGCGCGTCGATCTCGGCTTTCGGCATACGGATGTTTTCGAGCCCGAAGGCGAGGTTCTGGCGCACACTCATGTGCGGGTAGAGCGCATAAGACTGGAACACCATCGCCAGACCGCGCTGCGCGGCCGAAACATTGGTGACGTCGACCCCGTCGATCTCGATCTTGCCATCGGTCGGCCGATCGAGCCCGGCAATCAACCGCAGCAGCGTGGACTTGCCGCAACCCGACGGGCCGACGAGGACCAACATCTCGCCGTCGCCGACGTCGAGATTGATGCCGTGCAAGATCTTCATCTTGCCGAAAGCGCGATCGATGTTGGTCAGCGTTATCCGTCCCATGGCGTCCTCACTTCAGCCCGGTGCCGGCAATGCCGGAAGTGATGTAACGCTGCAGGAAGACGAAGACGAGGACGACGGGAATCATCGTCACCACGGTCATCGCCAGGATGTAGTGCCACTGCACGTTGAGCTGGCCGGCATAGGTATTGAGGCCGACCTGGAGTGTGTAGAGCTCCTTGCGCGACAGCACCACCAGCGGCCACAGAAAGTCGTTCCAGCGCCAGACGACCGAGAAGATCGCCAGCACCGCGAGCGCCGGTGCTGCAAGCGGCAACACGATGCGCCAGTAGATCTGCCATTCGGAAGCGTTGTCCATGCGCGCCGCATCGAGCAGCTCATCCGGAATGGTCAGCATGTATTGGCGCAGCAGGAAGACGCCGGTCGGCGTCGCTACGGTCGGCAAGATCACGCCCCAGAGCGAATCGAGCAGCCCGACGGCGCCCACCACCGAATAGAGCGGCACCAGGATTACCGACAGCGGCACCATCAGCGTACCGACGATCACAAGCATCGTCAGATCGCGGCCGCGGAACTTGTATTTCGACAAAGCGAAGGCGGCCATCGAATTGGTGAGCAGCGTGATCAGCGTCGCCATAGCGGTTACAAAAACCGAATTGCGCAGATAGCGCAGGAAGTCGAAATGGACGAAGGGCCCGGTGTAGTTCTCCGTCGCGAAGCCGATTTCGCGCACCGGCTGCCGGTCGGCGATGTTGACCTTCACGATATCGTTCGGCGCCTGTGGGTCCACCATCTGCGCCACGATGCCGATGCGGCGCACCTCGGCCAGCACCTTGGTCGAACCATCCGGCAGCTTCACTCTGTAGAGGGTCAGCGGCTTGTCGTAGCCTTCGACCCTCGCCTGTTGGCTGACATAAGGCATTATGGTCGGCGGGAACTCGGCGAGCTGTGCCGGTGTCTTGAACGACGAACCCACCAGCCAGACGGCCGGACCGAACATGATGACAACGCCGCCGAGCAGCCACAACCAGCTCACGATATCCGTCCAGTGCCAGCCGCGACCGCCGCGCCGGCGGGTCAGGAATGTCATGACCCCGCTCATTCGCGCGCCTCTTTCCGCTCACCCCGGCGTCCGACCTGCAGCTGAAGCAAGGTGAGCACGACCAGCACCAACCCCATCAGGATCGAAGCCGCCGAAGCCAGCCCCGGATTGCGCAGCAGGGAGGCGAAGCCGATCTCATAGATGTACTGCGTGATATAGAGGGTCGAGGTTCCTGGCCCTCCACCCGTCAGCACATAGACTTCGTCGAAGATCTGCACGGCGCGGATCAGCGCCAGCACGATGACGACAAGCAGGTTCGGCATCAGCAGCGGCAGCGTGATGCGCCAGAACACCCGCGCCGGCTTCGTGCCGTCCATCTCGGCCGCCTCGTAAAGGTCGCGCGGGATCGCCTGCAATCCGGCAAGCAGGATGAGCGTATAGAAGCCCATATGTGCCCAGACCGAAACCCCGACGGCGGCGGTGAAAGCCCAGAAACGGTCGGTCAGCCAGTTGTGCGGCTCGCCGCCCAGATCATGGACGATCAGGTTCAGCAGGCCCTGGCGTTGCAGGATCCAGCGCCAGATCAGGCCGGTGACGACGGGCGACAGCAGCACCGGAAAGAAGAACACCGCGCGCCAGAAACTGCGCCCCACGATCTCGCGGTTGAGGATCAGCGCGGTCGCCATCGACACGACCGTCATCAGCGCCACCTGCACGACGACGAACAGGCCCGTATTGTGCACGGCCTTCCAGAAGAGATCCTCGTGGCAAGTGGCAGTATCCAGGTAGCTGCCGCAATCGAGCAGGCGCCGATATTGCTCCAGCCCCACATAGGTTCGGTCCTGCAGGAAGTAGGCCGTTCCTGACGTGGCCGAATAGAAGAAGTTGATGACCAGCGGCACCAGCACGAAAATGCCGAAGATCGCCATGTTTGGGGCGAGGAAGAAGGCGGCCATGCCGCCGGTGCCCGTCGCGCGCTGCCAGAACTTGAGCGGCACGTTGACGATCGACGCCAGCCAGACGACCGGCGCCGCCAGAGCGGCGCCAGTCCATGCCAGTGTCGCGGCGGCGGTCACTTCGCCTCGGCAACCTTGTCGGCGATATCCTGGTCGATCCTGCCCCAGGCATCGTCGAGGCTGAGTTCGCCGGCCATCACCTGGCTGACGCGCGTCACCAGCGCGGCGAAATAAGCGTTGGCCCACTTCCACGGCGGCAGCGCATCGGCCGCCGGCAGGGTTTCACCCGCCGCCTTGACGAACTTGTCGAGCGCCGGACCGACATTCTTGTCGGCCGAATCCCATTTCAGTCCGCCCTTCTCGACGATGCCCTTGTGCGCGGGCAGAAACAGCGTGCGTTCGCTGAACTCTTTCACCACGTCTTCGCGGGCCAGATAATCCATGACCTTGGCGACGTCCTTGGGGTTCTTCGTGTATTTGATGGCGACCAGCGCCGCGCCGCCTTTCACGCCCGAACAGCCTGCGGGGCCGCAGGGCGAGCCGGTCGCCACCCAGTCGAAACTGTCGCCGATCTTGGTCGACAGATTGGCGACCTGCCAGCTGCCCGAATAATAGAACGGGATCTGGGCGTTGATGAAGTCGTCGGCGGCCGCGCGGTAGGTCGAGCCTGCCGCCGACACCCAGGTATCCTTCAGCATCAGACCCTTGGAGGTCCAGTCGACGAGCTTGCCGACGAATGCCTTGGTGCCGTCGTCCACTTTCGCCGGCGTGCCATCGGGTCCGATGTAGTTCGCCCCGAAGGAGACATTCGGACCCGAAATGCGGTGGCCGGAGCGGTCGATCGCGAAGGCCGCCGGAAGCTGCTGACTCTTCGCCACCTCGGCGGCGGCGTTGACCCAGTCGTCCCAGGTCGCCTTGTCGCCGGGCAGCGGCACGCCGGCCTGTTCGAACAGCGTCTTGTTGGCGAAGCCGCCGGTGAGCGTGAGCTGGGTCATGAACCCTGGGATGGCGTTGGAGCCGTCGGGGCGCATCCAGTCCAGCGTGTCACTGAAATTGTCCTCCCAATATTTCGGGTCGGCCACCAACGGCCTGAGATCGAGCCAGTGCTGGGCGAGCTCCTTGATGTTTGTGACGCGGGCGATGTCCGGGCCCTGGCCAGCTTCGAGCTGGATGGGCAGCTGCTCCTGGATCACCTTGTAGGCGACATTGTCGAGCGTGACGTGGATATCGGGATTGTCCTTCATGAAACGGTTCAGAATGTCCTGGATGACATCGCCTTCGACACCGTCCGAATACCACATGATGCGCACGTCGCCGGCAAACGCGCTGGTCGATGCGAGCAGGCTGACCGATAACGCGGCCAGCAAAGTGCGGGTCTTATTCATGCTTCGTCTCCTCCTTTATCCGGGGCAGCGCCCGATGATTCAAGCTGCCACGCCCTCTCCTCTTGAGGGTCGCAGCCGATTCCTCCCTACTCTTTGCGTTTCATGCGCTTCGCCTCACCGCGCACGATCCAGTTGGCCGGATCGAGTGTACGTCCCTCAGCCACGATCCTTGCGTCGGCGAGGAAGCGCACCGTGCCGTACTCCGGATCCTCGACGATCAACTCGCCGTCAGGGCCGGACCGCACCGACAGGCCCCCAAAAGCGGCAGCCCAAGCATCGAGCGCCGGCAGATTGGCATCCCGGTCACCGAGGCGAACGATCCATGTCGTCCTACGTCCCGCCGCCCGCAACTCATTGCCGGCCGTCGGGCCCGCCTCGACCCGCGTGAGCGGCACATCCGTCTTCAGCAAGACGAAGGCGTCGCCGGATTGCCCAGACGCCCGATCGCGATCCACTTGCACGGCATCGAAGGCACTTGCCGGGAACCAGGCGTGCGTGAAGTCGGGCTGTTCATCCGAGCAGGAGAAGCTGACGAGGGCGAGGTCGCGGTATTGGTGAACCCGGGGCAAAGTGCCTGAGCCGCCCCAGTAAGACGGCCTGCCATACCCCGACTGCAGCACCTCGCCCGGGTGGTTGATCCAGATCTGCGCATCCGGATTCTTGCCCAGCCGGGCGTGAATGACTGTCTCCTGATAACCCCAGTGGTTCCAGCGATAGCCGGCGGCGCTGCCCATTGCATGGTCACGCGTCTTGTAATGGTAGAGCCGCGCGAAGCGGTCCTGTCCCTGCGCGAAAGTCCATTCCCACGCCGTATCGTCGGTGAGGGAAGCAACTGCCGCCAACCCGTCCGGAACGCTCAAGCCGTGGTCCCGCAGGCAGAGTGCGAGCTGCGGCAGCGCGTGAAAGCGCATGCCGTAATTGCCCTTGCCCCAGAGCATGCGGCAGATGCCCGATAGCTCCAGGGAACGCGCCGCGCGTAGCGTGTGCTCATAAGAGCGGCCCTGCGCCCCGGTGAGAATGCCGCGATGGGCCGAGCGGGCGACGATTTCAAGCAGGCGTATGATTGCTTTGCCGGCACGTTCGGCGATGTCCTTGTCCGGGGCCAGCGCGTAGAGCGCACACAAGCCCTTGAGGTCGATCGGGAAATAGGGCGCCGAGTTGAACTCGGCCACCTCCCATGCCTCGAAATGGTCGAGCCAGGCCCGCACCCGCGCGGCTCCAACTGCGGACTGCTCGCGGCCAAGGCGGCCCGATCGCACGAAGCGTGCGTCAGCCAACAGGCCACCGGCAATATAGGCGGCGGTGTGGAAGAGCAGCGCGTGGTTCTCGGAGAAGTACCACTGCACATCGTTGCCGGGCTCGTCCATCCAGTAGCGATAGCCGAGAATGGCGTTGTCGACGCGCGCGCGCAGGCTCACTTCCAGCCGATCGCCATAGGCCTTGCGGCACCACAGCAGCGGCACCAGGATGAAGTCGGCGCAATCGTGACAATCCTCGATCGCCGGCAGCGTGCCGGAGATCATGGCGTCGGTCTCGGCGCCCTCCTGCCCGATCGCCAGGCGCGCCAGCGCGCGTACTGTGTCAGCCTCGGCGTGACCGGCGACCTCGCGCAGGGCTTCATCGATACGCGCCGCAAGCGTTTCCGGTGCCTCGCCCTGACGGCGCGCGTGGCAGATCTCGACGCCGAAGACACGCGATACGGAATAGCCTGCGACCGTCAGCGTCACCTTGAAATGGCGAAAGTCGGCCGGCAGTTGCTCGGTATCGGCGATCGGCAGGCGCGTCTGGCCCGCCGGCAGATCGAAGGCGAAGCGCACCGGCGCCTCGATCGACATGAAATCGCCCTCGATCTCGACCTCGATTTGCGCGTCGCACGGCAGGGCCACTCCGGTGACCAGCGCCACCTCGCCGCCGTCATAGGCGGGCCGCTCGAAATGCATATCGTCGAGAGCCGCCTCCATCGCGCTGGCGACACCGCCCGCCACCTCGACCGGCAGTGCGACCGAAGCAGCCGGACCCGACAGATAATCGAGCTGGAAATAATAGCGGGCATCGCGCTCGGCGAGGTCGTCGAACCATATGCGAATGTCGTTGCGGCCGGCCTTCAGCGCGATCTTGAAATCCTCAGCACTTTCCAGATTGCGGCCGTAGGGCGCCATCCAGCCGGCTTCCTCGCCATTGGCAAAGAGCATGGCGCCGCCGCATGTGCGCAGCCGCACCAGCGCCTCGCCAGTCGAGGCCGCCTCGATGGTGGTTTCGGCCCAGGTTCCAAGCACCGTCGGCCGGAACCAGAAGCCCGACAGGTCGACGCGGGGCGAGGCGAAGGGCAGCCAGACGCGCTCGGCGCCGAATTCGGCGCTGACCTGAGGTCGCTTGCCGCGGCGTTCCGCCGCGAACTGCGTGCGGCATGGATATTCATGCGGAATGAAATTCTTGTGCTTGGTCAGGAAGAAGAAGGGATCCATCTCGCCTTGCATGGGCTGGTCGGCCACGTCGTAGCGTTGCTCGGGGATAGACCCCAGTCGCCAGTAGACGATTGGCTGCCCCGCCATGAGCGGCCGGCGCAGCGTAAAGTCGGTCTGAATGCTTTGCGAGGCCTCGCTCATCGCAAATCCTTCACGGCAACCGGATCGACATCGGTGTAGGCTTGGTTCTCGCCGGTCATGCCCCAGACGAAGGCATAGGGGCCGGTTCCTGCGCCCATGTGGATAGACCAGGCAGGCGACAGGACGACGTCACCGTCGGCGACCATCAGGTGGCGCGTATTGTCCGGCCGGCCCATCAGATGGACCACACGGTCGGCCTTGGCGAGGTCGAAGTAGCAATAAGCTTCCATGCGCCGCTCGTGCAGATGCGGCGGCATGGTGTTCCACACACTGCCCGGTGCGAGGTCGGTGATCCCCATCAGCAAGAGGCAGGACGGGGCCACTTCGGGATGGATGTACATGCGCAGCGTGCGCCTGTTCGCGCGAGCCTCCTCGCCGAGCACAAGCGGCTTGGCTTCGCTGCTGACGATGAGACGATGCGCAATATCAGCGCCGGCCGGAACCGAGTTCATGTAGAAATGTGCCGGCCTCTCCGGATCGTCGCTCTCCAGCATCACCTCGCGTGCTCCGCGTCCGACATAGACGATGTCGCGGTTAGCCACGGGAAAGCGCCTGCCGTCCACCGCGACTGCGCCATTGCCGCCGAGATTGGCGATGCCCATCTCGCGCGCGTCAAAGAAGAGCGGGGTGCCGACTTCGGCCCCGTTACCGAATGTCAGCGGGTTGGCCAGCGGCAGCGCGCCACCGACGATCATGCGGTCGACATGGGTGTAGACGAATTCTATCGCGCCAGGCCGGAACAGGCCGTCGACCAGGAACTCGGCCCTCAGCCGGTCCGTGTCCATGCCGGCAATGTCGGCCGGCGACGCGCCGTAGAGCGTCCGCATCATGCCGCCTCCACCTTCGCCTGCAGACGCCGCGCCCCTTCGGTCAGGCATAGAATGGCCAACGCCTGCCCGTAGCCCGTCGGATGGATCGGTATGTCGCGGTAGAACTGCAGGTCGGGGCCCATGCGTGTGCCATAGGACACGTTCGCCACCACACCTTTGTCATCGATGTTGGCCACCACAGCTTCCAAGGCGCGGAGACCGGCGGCACGGCACTCTGTCGAACCGATTCCGAGCCGCGCGGCCTTCATCAAGCCGTAGCCGAAACCGGCCGTGGCAGAAATCTCTTCGTAGGAAGTCGGGTCGTCGAGCAGAGTATGCCATGCGCCCGAACCTGCCTGCACCTCGAGCAGGGCCTTGATCTGCGTCTCCAGCACGCCGAGCAGATAGGCCCGAACCGAAGGCGCAATTTCGGCGAACTCCACCAGATCGAGGATACCCACGGTGATCCAGGCATTGCCTCTCGCCCAAAGGGCGCGGGCGAAATTGTGCCGGCCCGCGAACGTCCAGCCGTGAAACCACAGCCCGGATGCCGGATCGGCGAGATAACGGGCGTGGACCAGGAATTGCCGTTCCGCTTCCTCGACGAAGCGACGCTGGCCGGCAGCCTGGCCGTAGGATGCGAGGAACAGCGCCACCATGAACAGCGTATCGTCCCACAATTCGTCGTCGTTGACCCGGTCCGAAACATCGTGCTGGAAACCGCCTTCGGGCGTCCGCGGCAAGCCGGTGACCACCCGCTCGGCCCATTCGCGCAAGACCGGCTCAAAGCGCGGCTGGCGCCGGCGCCGCCACAATTCGCTTAGCGCCAGCAGAGGTGCGGTGGTGTTGACGTTCAACGCCGGGAGACCGGCAGCGATGCGTCGGTCGTACCAGGCCTCGATCGTCTGCAGCAGCCGATCATCACCGGTCAGCGCCCACAGCCGGACCAGCCCGTAGAGCCCGACGCCCTGCGGCCATTCCCAACTGTCGAAGCTGACGTAGTCGCCCGCCGTCCCGTCGAGATTCGGCTCGTGGAACCGCCCGTCATGGCGCAAGCCGGTCATGCCGGCCACGAGGCTGGCAAGCGCGGAATTCAGGCGTTCGGCCGACAGCGGCATCACTCCTCCCGTTTCTCCCGCTTCAACAGAACTGTTTCACAGGCATTTTTCTTGCGCAATCTGAAAATTTTTTGCATTAACCTAGGTGACTTTGTCGGAGATGCGGGAGCGGATGACGATCCAAGGCAAGCGCGGCCGCCCCAGCCGCCGCATTCGACTTGAAGAGATCGCGGCGCGTTGCGGCGTGTCGGTCAGCACCGCCTCCCGTGCGCTGAGCGGGGTCGGTGGCGTGAGGGATGAGCTTCGCACCAGGATCATCGAAACGGCTAAGTCGATGAACTACGCCATTCCCGCCTCGGTTGCGGGCCGCAAGGTCATCCTGGCCGCAAGCAGCGTGGCAATGGTCGACAGCGCCCGCAATCAGTTCACCTATCACGTTCTCGACGGGCTCAACGAACGCGCCCGGTTGCTCGGCGTCGAACTGGTGACCCGGCCGGTCGCGACGTCCGAAGACGAAATCGCGCTTCTGCGTGAGTCCGAGCGCGACGACCGCGTCGCCGGCTGCCTCTTTCTGACGCTGGATGACGATGACGTGCTGACGCTGACAGCCGGCTTTACCAAGCCGATCGTGCTCGTCAACGGCGACGATCCCTCGATGCGCCATTCGAGCGTGACGCCCTGCAATCGCTCCGCCGCGATGCTTGCCGCGCAGCATCTGATCAGCCTCGGCCACCGCCGCATCCTGTTCCTGATGCGGCGTGGCCGGCGCACGATCGAGCGGCGCTACGAAGGCTGGCGCGACGCGCTGATCGCGGGCGGCATTGCCGGCTTCGACGATCTCGTGGTCGAGGTGCAGGACTGGCTCCCCGAGCTTGCGAGCGAGGCCGTGACCGAGCGCATCGCGGCCCGCGGCCTTGATTTCACCGCCGTGCTGACGGCCGGCGACAGCCTGGCCTTTGGTGCCATCGCCGGCGTCCAGAAAGCCGGATATTCGGTGCCTGGCGATGTGTCCGTCGTCGGTATGGACGACCTGCCGCTGGCGGCCTTCTGCAACCCGCCGCTGACGGCGATGCACATTCCCATGCGCGAGATCGGATCGGCGGCGCTTAGCCTGCTGCTCGATGACATGGCCCATTCGGGGTTGCCGCCGCGCCGCGTCGAGCTCGCCTGCAATCTCGTGGTGCGCCAGTCGACGGCACCAGCCCGGAGGGGCGCTGGCCGTCATCAGCCCGCCTCTTGAGCCGGCGGCTTGCCGCCAGCAAAGAGCAACGGCAAACCCTCTTGCGTCTCCAGTTCAAGGACATGTCCAAGCAGGATCATATGATCGCCTGCCGGGAAGCGGTCGGCGACGCTGCATTCGAACCGCGCCAACGCCCGTGGCAGCAGCGGCACGCCGTGCTCGTTCCACGAGAGGTCAAGATCGGCAAAGTCGGTCCCCGACTTCGAAAAGCGCCAGCACAGATCGATTTGATCTTCCGCCAGCACGTGAATGGCGTAGTGCGCGGAATTGGCGAAGGCTTCGAACCGGCGCGAGTGGCGGCCGATCGACCAGAGCACCAGCGGCGGATCGAGCGACACGGATGAGAAGCTGTTGGCAGTGATCGCGACCGGCCCGTCGGCCGTGCGTGTGGTGACGACCGTGACACCGGTGGCGAAACGCCCGAAGGCGTTGCGCAAAAGGCGCGGATCGCACACGACATGCTCCATCAGCGGCGCTCCTCCGTTCCCAATGGTGTTGCCGGGACCCGGTCCGGCACCCTGCCATAGGCGTGCGGCAGTGAGCACGTCTTGAGCTGGGGCAGCACCTTGGTGCCGAAATGACGCGCCTCGTCGAGATGCGGGTAGCCGGAAAAGATGAAGGCGCGGATCCCCATCTTCATATACGCCTCGATTTCCGACAGAACCTGATCGGTCGAGCCCACCAGCGCCGCGCCGCAGCCCGAGCGCGCCCGCCCGACGCCCGTCCACAAATGCGGCTCGACATAGCCTTGCGCATCGGCGATCTGGCGGTTCTTGGCCTGGTGCGATACGCCGAGCGATCGGGCGTCGAGCGCGCGCTCCCGGATCGCCCTGCCCTGCTCATCGTCCAGCTTCGACACCAGCTCCCGGGCATAGTCCTTTGCCTCGGCCTCGGTATCGCGCACGATCATGTGGACGCGCAGGCCGTAGTCGAGCGTCCGCCCATGGCGCTTGGCACGTTCGTGGACGGCTTTCATGCGGCCGGCGAGCTCCTCCTTGGTTTCCGGCCACATCAGGTAGACGTCGCACTGTTCGGCGCAAAGCTCGAGCGCATCGGGCGAATAACCGCCGAAATAGAGCAGTGGACCGCCATTCTGCTGATAGGGCTTCGCCGGCGCCGTCGAGAGCCCCTTGAAACGAAAGACCTCGCCCTCGAAATCGATGCTGTCCCGGGTCCAGGCCTGGCGCAGGATCTGCACCACCTCGCGGGAACGCTGATATCGGTAGGCGCTGTCGGCCGTCTCGCCCGGAAAGTCCGACGAAATGATGTTCACCGTCAGCCGGCCTTCCAGCATGTGGTCCAGCGTCGCGATCGTGCGCGCCAGCATGATCGGCTGCATCTCGCCGCAGCGCACAGCGGCGAGCAGATTGATCTTCGACGTGATCGGCGCGCAGCCGGCAACGAAGCTCAGCGTGTCCTGGCCGACCTGATAGGACGACGGGCACAAGATGTTGCGGAAGCCGAGTTCCTCGGACGTCTTCACGATCTCGGAGCAATGCGCCCAGCTCGAGCGCAACGCCCCGTCCGGCACGCCGAGAAAACGATAGTCGTCCGAGCAGAGTGCGGCGAACCAGGAAACTTCGGCTGCGTCGAGATCCGGCGAGGTGATTGGGACGATGCTCATTGCCACTCTTCAAAAAAGAAGTCCGGGCCACTCTTCAACGAAAGTTCGGCGCTGCGAATGGCGCTTGCGTAGCATTCGTTTTGGTGTAGATCAATACTGTATCAATTTTTGGGCGCCGACCCGAAAACCGGATGCTATTGGGACGCATGATGCAGTTGACAAGGGCCGATCCCGGCCACCGATCGAGCCAGATGCGCGGCCCCTTGCCCGTGCACTTGCAGACCAGCGAAATGCTGATCCGCGAAATCGCCGCCGGACGGCTGGCCGACGGGGCGCGGCTGCCGCCCGAGCGCGAGATGGCCGCGAGCCTGGGGATCGCCGTCGGCACGCTCAGGCGGGCGCTTGCAGATTTGACCGAAAAGGGGCTTCTCGACCGCATCCAGGGGTCGGGCAACTATGTGCGGGCGCGCGGCGATTTGCTCGGGATCTATGCCTTCTTTCGCCTGGAGCGCATCGGCGGTGGCGGCCTGCCAAGCGCCGACGTGCTGTCAGTCGAGCGGCTGCCCAAGCCCGCCGACCTGCCGCAATTCGGCAGCGAAGTCGAAGCCCACCGTATACGCCGGCTGCGGCGGCTCGACGGCGAGCCGGCCGCGGTCGAGGAGATCTGGCTCGACGTCAGCCGCGCCGAGCGGCTCGAGCGCGAGGATCTGTCGGAATCGCTCTATCTGCACTACCGGCTCGCGCTCGGCTTCTCGATCGTTCGTGCCGAAGACCATGTTGCCCTCGCGCCTGCGCCGGACTGGGCTCCTCTCGAGTTCAGGCCGCCGCCAGGGATGGTTGTGGGTTTCATAGAACGTATCGCCTGGGCTGGCGACGGTGCCAGCGCAGAGTATTCCCGCAGCTGGTTCGATCCGGGCGCGGCGCGGTACGTCACGCGTTTCAGATAGGCCGGAGGAAGACGCCGGGTGACCAAATCATCGATCGGCTACGGCATCATCGGCTGCGGCATGATGGGCCGGGAGCACATCCGCAACATTGCCCTGTTGCCTGACGCGCATGTGGCCGCGATCTTCGAGCCGGACCCCGTCATGTTGGCAGCGTCGCTGGCGATGGCGTCGGGGGCGCGATCGGCGGCATCGATCGCCGAACTGCTGGCCATGGACGAGGTGGACTGCGTTTTAATTGCCAGCCCCAACCACCGTCACCTCAGTCAGATGGAGGAGATCGCCGCACTCCGACCACTGCCGGTGCTGGTGGAAAAGCCGCTCTTTACCGACGCCCCCGACGAGGGGTGGATCGCGGCGCTGAAAGCTCGGCTTCCGCTCGTCTGGGTGGCCATGGAATACCGCTATATGCCCCCGGTCGCCGAATTCATCGAGCAGGCGCGCCACGCCACCGGCGGCATCCGCATGCTGACGGTCCGCGAGCACCGCTTCCCCTTTCTGGCCAAGATCGGCGACTGGAACCGCTTCAACCGCAACACCGGCGGCACGTTCGTCGAGAAGTGCTGCCACTTCTTCGATCTGATGCGGCTGATCCTCGAATCCGACCCTGTCCGTGTGATGGCGAGCGCGGGACAGGCCGTAAACCATCTCGACGAAAGCTATGGCGGTGAGAGGCCGGATATTCTCGACCATGGCTACGTGCTGGTTGACTTCGCGAGCGGCGCGCGCGCCATGCTAGAACTGTGCATGTTCGCCGAGGGCAGCCGCTACCAGGAGGAACTTTGCGCTGTCGGCAGCAACGGAAAGATCGAATGTCTGGTGCCGGGACCGGGTCGCTTCTGGCCGACCCACCTTGGCCCCGCGCCAGTGCCCCAGTTGATCGTTAGCCCTCGCAATCCGCCTGGACCACGCCTGCTGGAGATTCCCGTCGACCCCCGGCTGCTCGAGGCAGGCGACCATAACGGCTCGACCTATTTCGAGCACGCCCGCTTCACCGCTGCGGTACGCGGACAGGGCAAAGTGGAGGTGACCTTGCAAGACGGCTGGTGGGCCGTCGTCATGGGCCTCGCCGCCCAGAGATCGGCCCGCGAAGGCCGCGCCATCGAACTCGCCGGTGAATTCGCGTTGCCGACCTAGGCTGACCACGACATCCACCGGACCGTCGAGTCAGATGCGCCGACCGGTTTCTGCGTCGAACAGATGCGCACATGCGCGGTCGATCTCGATCCGCACCCCTTCGCCTTGCTTGAGGGCAAGCCGCTCCCGGAAGAGGCAGGAGATTTCTTCACCGGAGCAGTCGACCCTGGCGAAGATTTCCGAGCCGGTCGCCTCGAGAAGCGTGACCGTACCCGGCATGCCCTGCCCGGTTGCCCGGATATGTTCCGGGCGAATGCCGTAGACGAGTTCGCGTCCTGCAGCATCCGCCGGGTGGGCACCTTCCGGCAGAGGCAGAATCAGCCCGCCGGCACTGCGGAAAACGCCCTCCTCGATGCGGCCGGCAATGAAGTTCATGGCGGGCGAGCCGACAAAACCGGCAACGAAGAGATTGGCCGGATGATCGTAGAGGTCCAGCGGCGCGCCGATCTGCTCGACCAGGCCGTCATGCAGCACGACGATCTTGTCAGCCATGGTCATGGCCTCGATCTGATCGTGCGTGACATAGATCGTCGTGGTACCCAGCCGCTGGTGCAGGGCCTTGATCTCGCCGCGCATCTGGACGCGCAATTTGGCGTCGAGATTGGAGAGCGGCTCGTCGAACAGGAAGACCTGCGGGTCGCGTACGATCGCGCGGCCCATCGCGACGCGCTGGCGCTGGCCGCCGGAAAGCTGGCGCGGATAGCGGTCAAGCAGCTTTTCCAGGCCGAGAATGCCGGCTGCCTTCCTGACACGGCCCGCGGTGTCGACCGGATCGGCCTTCTTGATCTTCAGGGCAAAGCCCATGTTGTCGGCGACCGTCATATGCGGATAGAGCGCATAGTTCTGGAACACCATGGCGATGTTCCGATCTCGCGCCCGCAGATTGTTGACCATACGCTCGCCGATGGCGATCTTTCCGCCGGAGATCGTTTCAAGTCCCGCAATCATACGCAAGAGCGTCGACTTTCCGCATCCCGACGGGCCGACCAGGATGACAAACTCGCCGTCGGCGATATCGACGCTGACGTCGTGAATGATCTTGGTTGCCCCGAAGGCCTTCTGCACGTTGTTGATCGTTACCGATGCCATTGGATCTTTCCTGGAAAAGAATGTCCGGGCGCGCCCTCAGCCGCCCTTGACGGCGCCGGCTGTCAGCCCGGCCACGATCTGCCTTTGCGCGAACATGGTCAGGATCAGCACCGGCAGCGTCACCACCAGCGCTGCCGCGGCGAGCGGCCCCCAGCTCACCTGCTCGTAGGACAGCATGTTGTAGACGGCGACCGGCAGTGTGCGCGTCTCTCGGCTGGCGAGCACCACGCCGAAGACGAAATTGTTCCATGAGAAAATGACGGACAGGATGAAGGCGACGACGATGCCCGGCTTGGCGATGGGCAGGGCGACCAGCCGGAACACCTGCCAGGAGCTGGCGCCGTCGATGTTGGCCGCCTCTTCCAGTTCCATCGGCGTGGTCTCGAAATAGCCGATCATCACCCAGACCACGATCGGCACCGTCACCACCAGGTGGATGATGATCTGCGGCCACAGCGTGCCGAGGATCCCGATCCACTGGAACAGCAGAAACAGCGGGATGAGATAGGATAGCCCGGGCGTCATGCGGGCTATCATGATGACGACCGCCGACCGTTCAGCCTTGAGCCGTGCGATGCCATAGCCCGCCGGCACGCCGATCAACAGCGCTAACAACGTGGCCGTGCCGGTCACCAGAACCGAATTCCAGAGATAGAGCAGGAAGTTATTCTCCTCGAACACTTTCACATAGTTCGACCAGGCGAAACGTTCGGGGATCAGGATCGGCGGATAGGCACCGTTGTCGATCTCGAATTTCAGCGACAACGAGATCATCCAGAGGAAGAACAGGATCGCCGGCGAGACGAAAACCAGGGCAGCGAAAAACAGACCGATCTGGTTGAGCAGCCGCGAACTCATCTATTTGCCCTCCGTATCGATCCACTGCGAGCGTTGGCGCAGCATTAGGAGGACAAAAGACAGGGCCACGATGACAATGAAGAACACCACGGCCATGGCCGAGCCGTAGCCGATATCGTAGTAGGAAAAGGCGGTGTTGTAGAGATAGATGTTGATGGTTTCCGAGGCCGTGCCCGGCCCGCCCTGGGTCATCGCGTAGATGATATCGAAGCTCTTCAGCGCATCGATCGTGCGGATGATGACCGCGATCATCAGGAACGGCGCGATCATCGGCAGAGTGAGATAGCGGAATTGCTGCCAGGCATTGGCGCCGTCGATCTCCGCGCTTTCGAAGGGCTCGCGCGGCACCGAGGCCAGCCCACCCAGCACGATCAGCATGACCAGCGGCGTCCACTGCCAGGTCTCGACCGCAACCAGCGACGGGATGACCGTGTTGGCATTGAAGATCCATTCCTGAGCCGGGATGCCGACCAGTGACAACAGGTAGTTGAGCACGCCAAGCTGGGGATGGAACATCATTGTCCAAACCAATGCCACGGCAACGGGTGTTGCCATCATCGGCATGACGAAGACGCCGCGCAGCAGGCCGCGCAACGGAAACCTGGCATCGAAGATCAGGGCGGCCAGAGTGCCCAGGAACATCGGCGCTGCAACCGAGAGGAAGGTGTAGGTCAATGTATGAACCAGAGATTCCCAAAACCGCGGATCGCTGGCCAACCGGAGATAGTTTTCCATCCCGGCAAAGCTCCGCGACTGGCCGAGCGTCCAGCGGTTGACGCTCATCCACAGCGTGAAAGCCCAGGGGAAGACGATGACGGCGCCGACGACGACGAGTGCCGGGACAACGAAAGGCCAGTAATTGGGAGCCAGCCGGATCGTCTGGCTCCCGTCGATAACCGGCATCGTCACCCCGGCTTGTTCTGGGGTGGTGGCCGACATCAGCCCTGCTCGCTCCTGTCGAGAACCGGCTGGAACTGCTCGGTGGCCTTCTTCAGCTCCGCGGCGGGATCGGCGGCGGCAATCATGTTGGTCAACGCCACGCCATAGATGTCGCGGAATTCAGTGACGGGGATGATGACCGGCAGCGCCAGCCGGCTGATATTGCCTGAGCCGATCACGGCATCAAGCCAGCTTGCCGGCATGGTGACGCCTTCGCGCACCTTGGGATCCTCCAGCACGGATTTGCGGAACGGAACGCCAGCGCCGGCCTGCAACAGCCGCGCGCCCATGGCTGGCGATACGGCCCACTGACAGAACAGATAGGCGGCCTCCTTCTTCTCGCTGGCGGCGGTAACGCCAATCCCGTCGCCGAAGGTGCCCGAGGCATGCGCCTTGGGACCCTTGGGCATGACGCCGTAGCCGACCTTGCCGACCACTCTCGATTTTTCCGGGTTTTCCATCGGCGGGGCAAAACCCACGCCATCGAGCCACATGCCGATCTTGCCTTGCAGGAAGGCCGACTGTGCTTCGGCCCAATTGAACCCGGTGACGCCCGGAGGGGCGGACTTGGTCATCAATTTTTGATAGAGGGCAGCAGCCTCGATCGCCTCGGGAGCCTCGGTGCGCAGCTTCCCCTTGTCGTCGAGCGGCGTCACGTCGTAGCCGAGCATCAACGACGTCCACACCGGCGTGTTTGCGTTCTTGAGCCCGCGGGCGACGAAGCCGTATGTGTTGGTCGACGGGTCGGTCAGCGCTTCGGCGGCGGCCACCAGTTGCTCGAACGTCTCGGGGTATTTGAGGCCTTTGGCCTCAAACAACTCCTTGTTCCAATAGAGGATCCAGTAATCCACCGAGAAGGGTAGCGAGCGCAGCACGCCCTGGCCGTCCTTGGCAAACAGCATGCCGGCCTCGGCGAAGTCGCTTTCGACCAGCCCCGGGTCGGTGAGCGACGGGTCTGCGAGATAGCCGGCGATGTCGGCCAGCCAGCCACCCTTTTCAAACTGGCGCTTCTGCACGTGGTAGCTCAGATGCACGACGTCGAAGCTCGGCTTGCCCGAGCTCAACTCGATTACGGTCTTCTGGCGCTGCTGCTGCTCGGGCGTGGCCTCGGCATTGACCTTGATGCCGGTCAGTTCCTCGAATTCGGCGAGATATTTCAGGATGGTGTCGCTGCGCGGACTTTTCACCAGATTGACGTCAAGCGTCGTCCCGGCAAAGCGTTTCCAGTCGACGCCTGCGGCAAAGCTGGGGCGGAGTCCCACAAGCCCGGCAGCGGTAAGCGCCGCGGTTCCTGCAAGGAGTTGCCTCCTGGTTGGGTTGAACGGATTGGACGACATTTTTTCCTCCCGGGTTGCTGTCGTGTGCGTTGCATCGCGACCGCGGCGCGGCCTTCACTTCCTCAGATCTGGAGCGCCAGCCGGCGTGCATTGTCGATATGCACACTGATCGCTTCAACCGCTTTTTGCGGCTTGCGGCTCTCCATGGCTTCGATAACTGCCAAATGTTCGCGCATCACCGGCACCACACGACCGTCGATGCGGAAACGCTCCTGGTGGATCAGCCGGATTTTCACCGAGTTGACCAGATAGGCCTTGGCGATAATCTCGTTGCCCAGCGCATTGATGAAGGTGTCGTGCATGGCCCAGTCGACGTTCTGGGCCTTGGCTTCCATTTCCGATGTCGGCGCTTGCAGCAGGGCTTGAGCCAGCATCTCCTCATGTTCGCGCCGCATGCGGGCAAGTTCGGCATCTGAAGCGCTGACCGTAAATAGCGCCACTGCCTCGCGTTCCATGAATAGCCGAAACTGAAAAGCCTCGCGGATCAGATTGATGTCGATATGCGCGATCTGCATGCCGCGCTGCGGGATGGTGGTCAGCAGTCCCTCGGCCTCGAGACGCGGGACGATCTCGCGAATGGCGCCCAGCGGCAGCCCGGTGAAAGCGACCAGTTCGCGCTGAGACACGAACTGCCCCGGCCGCAGATCGCGGGCCAGCAAATGCCGCGTGAAGCTGGCATAGGCTTTCTCCCGGAGAGTGATCGGTTCGCTGCCGTCTTCCAATTCAGCTCGCTTCCTTTGTCAGTCAACTGGCTTTGTCGATCAGGCCGGCTCTGTCGCAAACAGCCTGTCGTAGGCAGCAGCAAGCTGTCGCTGTCC
Organism: Mesorhizobium sp. M0060; assembly: GCF_040323155.1. Classification (NCBI taxonomy): domain Bacteria; kingdom Pseudomonadati; phylum Pseudomonadota; class Alphaproteobacteria; order Hyphomicrobiales; family Phyllobacteriaceae; genus Mesorhizobium; species Mesorhizobium sp. M0060. The sequence continues at coordinate 69,920 of NZ_JAMYUP010000018.1, read as the reverse complement.
TTGCGGGCCGATCGCCTCCAGGGGCGGGCGGACCGCCAGCCAGCGCTCGTCGCCGGTCTTGCGCGCCACCATGACCTTCACCGCCGGCGTGACCGGATATTTGAGCAATTCAAGCACGAAGTCCTCGACGCGGGGATCGTCGCGGCCGTCTTCGACCATTGCACGGATTTCGCCGGTAACAAAATTAGCCATGCCGGAAATCGCACCCTGTCCACCGTGGCGCACGCTTCCCGCCAGATGCCGTTCGTCGCCGATCAGGATCACCAGATCGCCGTGCGCTTCAAGCAGCGCCTCACTGTAGCTCCAATCCCCGCCGGAATCCTTCACCCCGGCCACCGCAGCGGGAAAGGCGGCGCGCAGCCGGCCGATCAGCCCAAGCGGGAGCGGCACCATGGTGACAGAAGGGATGTTATAGAGGAGGACGTCACGAGCCAGCGGACCGAGTGCGGCGAAGACGGCGGAAAACCATCCGAACAGCCCTTCCTCGCCGACATTCTTGAAGTAGCTCGGCGGAGCGAGCAGAATGTTGCGAACGCCGTGCTGCAAAGCGTACCGAGCCTGATCGGCGGCGTCTTCGGCCGCATCGACCAGCACTCCGGCCACGAGCTGATGTGCCGGAATACCGGCCGCCAGCATGGCTTCGGTGACGACCCGCCGCTCGTCCGTGCCCACCGAGGCGCCTTCCCCGGTGGTGCCGAACAACGTCGCGCTGCTGCAGCCGGCGCCAAGGCAGGCCCGGGCGTGCGCGATCATCGGCGGGAGAGCTATCTGTCCCGACGCGTCGAAGGGTGTGGTGAGAGCAACCGAAAGACCAAAGCGGGAAGCCAACGCGATCTCCGTTTAAATCAATGTGCGCGTAGTGCTAGCACACTAACATGTTAGATGTAAACTGGCGATCTTCCGAACTGATCGCTGCCGAACGGCGCTGCCGCGGCGGCGCCATCGCCGATCACATCCTACCGCCCGAGCATCACACATGCTGCTGTCCCCGAGCCTCCGCGGGATTGGCTGGACAACGCAGCCTAAGCTCGATCAGGTGGCGACGAGGTGGCCGTTGCCAACGTCTTCAAGCTTGAGTTTCGAGGGCTCCTCGCCGACACGCCGGATAGCGCTTGGAATTTCGCTGTCCAGACGCGCGAACCGGGCGCGGCGCTGGCCTCGATCGGGAACCGGAACGGCTTCGATCAGCCGCTTTGTGTAAGGATGCCTCGGATTGGAGAAGATCTGGTCGCGGGTGCCCATCTCGACGATCTGCCCCAGATACATCACCGCCACGCGATCGGAGATGTTCTCCACCACTGCCATATCGTGTGAGATGAAGAGATATGCGACGCCGAATTCGCGCTGCAGCTCCTTCAGCAATCTTAACACGCGCGCCTGCACCGACACATCGAGAGCAGAGACGCTTTCGTCGGCAATGATCAGCTTTGGTCGCAGCGCCAGCGCCCGTGCAATGCAGATTCGCTGGCGCTGGCCGCCGGAGAATTCGTGAGGATAGCGCTCCATCTGGTCAGCGGAGAGGCCGACACGTTCGAACAGGGCGGCAATCTGGGCGTGCCGTTGCTCCTTGTCGCCGATACCGTGGATCAGCAGAGGCTCGGCCACGAGATCGCCCACTCGCATGCGTGGGTCTAGGGACGCGAAGGGATCCTGGAAGATCATCTGCACATTGCGGCGTACAGCCTTGCGCTCCTTGCGACTGAGCGTCGACAGGTCCTGACCGCCGATTGAAATGCTGCCGGTGTAGGGTACCAGCCCGGCGATCGCCTTGGCCGTCGTCGACTTGCCGCAGCCGGATTCGCCGACCAGCGACAGGGTTTCGTGTGGCGCGATCGAGAAGCTGACGCCTTCGACCGCGTGCACTCTGCGGTCGACGCGGCCGAAGAAGCCGCCGCGCAGGTCGAAGCGGACGTGAAGATCGCTGACATCTACAAGCTCGGCCGGCATTTTAGCGGCATCTTGTCGGTCTTCGGCCGTCCGTTCGCCGCCGATGCGCGGCACCGCCGCCAGAAGCTCGCGCGTATAGTCAGCTTGCGGGCGGGTGAAAATGTCGGCCGCTCTGCCCTGCTCGACCATCCGGCCATCGCGCATGATAATGACACGGTCCGCCATCTCGGCGACGACGCCCATGTCGTGCGTAATTAGGATAACGCTGGTGCCGTGCTCGCGCTGCAGGTCCCGCAGCAGCTCCAGCACCTCGCCCTGAACCGTGACGTCGAGAGCGGTGGTCGGTTCATCGGCGATCAGCACGTCCGGGTTCAGGGCCAAAGCCATGGCAATCATCACGCGCTGCCGCATGCCGCCTGAGAGCTCGTGCGGATATTGCTCGAGCCGCCGTTCCGCATCCGGAATTCGCACTGCCTTCAGCGCCTCGAGCGCCCTCAGCCGCGAGTTGGAGCGCGACAGCGAGGTGTGGGCCTCGATCGCTTCTGTGAGCTGCCGTCCGACGGAAAGAACCGGATTGAGCGACGTCATCGGCTCCTGAAAGATCATGGCAATGCGGTCGCCTCGGATGCGGCGCATGCGGCTCTCACTGAGCGCCGCGAGATCCTGATCGCCGAGTTGGATGGAGCCTGATCTGATGCGTGCCGCCGGCTGCGGCAGCAAGCCCATGATGGCCAGCGCCGTCATCGACTTGCCGGAACCGGACTCGCCAGCAATGCAAAGCGTCTCGCCGCGCATCAGGCCGAATGTCAGGCCGGAAACGACGTCGCGATCGCCCTCATCGCCACGCACGGCGACGGTCAGACCTGAGACGCTGAGAACCGGCCTGACAGAGCCACTCTCCGCGGCGGTCTGCCCGGGTGGTTTGGTGTCCTCCGCCACCTTCATTCGAAAACGCAGCGGGGAAAGTAGAAGGAAACCACCCAATTGGGCATGTCGACGATCTCACTGATGCGCAGGTCGCCGCAAACCGACACGAGCATATAGGCGTCTACCGGATCCATGCCGTAGCGGCCGGAGAGCAGGTCGACCATCTGGGAGACGGCGCTCTTGGCGCCGTCCATCAGATCCGGCCCGATGCCGGTTGTCACCTCGTAGCCCTTGGCGTCGAGATGCCGCGACACCGGACCCGGCGTCGTGAAACGAGGGGTTCGCAGCCGGGCATCCTTGACCAGATCGAGTGTCAGCACGGCGTTCATCGGGCTCTCGATCGCCGTGCCGCAGACCTCGCCGTCGCCCTGCGCGGCGTGTGTGTCGCCGACCGAGAACAACGCTCCCGGAACCTCCACGGGAAGGTAGAGAACCGTGCCGGCAGCGAGATCGCGAATGTCCAGATTGCCGCCCATGCGGCGCGGCGGGATCACCGAATGCAGGCCCGGCTCAGCCGGGGCGTTGCCGATGGTGCCGGCGAAGGGCTTGAGCGGCACCCGGCCGCTCTTGCCGAACAGCGCCGGTTGGAGCGAGACGGCGTCGTACTTCCAGAGGTTCAGCGCCGGCTGAGTGAAGTCATCCGTCAACAGACCGAACCCCGGGATGTTCGCGGTCCAGCCGAAGCCGGACGGCTTGAACGCCTCGATGGTGATCTTCAGGGCATCGCCCGGCTCCGCCCCGTCGACATAGATCGGCCCAGTAACCGGATTCACCTTGGCGAAGTCGAGCAGAGCAACGTCGTCGACAGTGCTCTCCATCGTCAGCTGGCCGCCCGACGAATCGAGGCACTCGAACTCGATCGTCGACCCGGGCGCCACCCGTTCGGCCGGGACAAAGGAATTATCCCAGCCGAAATGATGGTGGCGCCCGTGGATGGTGTAGTCGCAGTTATTGCACATCGGTCACATACACATTGTCGTAGTTGATCGGGATATGGACCGGGTCGACATAGAGGTTGTCAGCGCCGCCCATGCGGGTGGATTTCATGGTGAAACGCTGCTCGTTGAACACCGGCGCCCAGGGCGCGTCGTCCATGATCTTGCCGTAGATCGCACTCCACATCTTGGCGCGTTCGCCGGCCTTGGCCGGGTCGACGACCGAGTCGGCCTCCGCCGCCTTGCTGTCGAGATCCTTGTTGCAATACCACGACCAATTCCAGCCGCCGGGAACGGCACCGGCGCAGCCGAGGATCGGTCCGTAGAAGTTGGACGGATCGGGGAAGTCGGCGATCCAGGCCATGCCGCCGGACCAGATCATCGGCGCACCGGCTTTGTCGCCGCCGGCGGCGATGACGTTGGCCTGGGCCAGCGCCTGGATGCTGGCCTTGATGCCGACCGCCGCCAGATCCTGCTGGATCGCCTGGGCAATGCGCGGGTTGGGGTCGGTATTCATGGCAAACAGCTGCGTGTCGAAGCCGTCGGGGTGGCCGGCCTCGGCAAGCAGCGCCTTGGCCTGTGCCACGTCATAGGGATAGCCCTTGAACGTCTTGTCATAGCCGGGCATCGACGGTGGCAGCGGCTGGTTCGCGGGCACCGCGCGGTTGTTGATCAGCTGGACGATGCGCTCCTTGTTAATCGCCATGTTGACCGCTTGCCGTACCTTCACATTGTCGAAGGGCGCCATGGTGGTGTTCATGGTGATGTAGCCGGTGTGCAGCTGGCCGCCCTCGACGACGCGGGCCTTCTGCTCGGGATCGGCCATCACCTCCTGGAATTTGGCCGGCGGAATGCCGTCGCCGGGAACGTCGATCTCGCCCTTTTGCAGGCGCAGCAGCGCCACGATCGGCTCCTGGCCGATCTCGAAGGTGATCTTGTCGAGATGCGGCAGGCCCTTGTGCCAGTAATCCGGGTTGCGCTCGAAGACCACACGCTGGCCAAGCGTCCATTCGGCGAGCTTGAAGGCGCCGGTGCCGACCGGATGCTTGCCAAAATCCGCGCCGTATTTCTCGACCTCCTCCTTCGGCACGACATGCGAGAAGTTGATGGCCATGACATGCAGGAAGGTAGCGTCGGGCCGGGTCAGTTCAAACTTGATCGTGTAGGGATCGACGACGGTGATGCCCGCCAGGCTTTCCGCCTTGCCGGCGGCGATATCGTCATAGCCCTTGATCGAGCCGAAGAAGCCGGCGCCGGGGCTCTGGGTCTTTGGATTGGTGACCCGGTCGAGCGAATATTTCACGTCGTCGGCCGTCATCTCGCGGCCATTGTGGAACTTCACTCCGTGGCGCAGCTTGAAGGTGAAGGTCTTGCCGTCGGGCGCAATCTCGTAGCTCTCGGCGAGGTCGGGCCGCAGGTTGGTGGTGCCCGGCTCGTAGTCCATCAGCCCGTCGAACAGGCTCTTGATCATCGACCAGTTCTGCCAGTCATAGCCGATGGCTGGATCGAGCGTGGCGACGTCGTCCTTGTAGGTGATGGTGATCGCGCCGCCCTGCTTGGCATTCGGATCGACGGCATCTTCGGCGCGCACGCTTGTCATGCCAAGCAGCACCAGCGCAAGCGCCGATGCCGTCACGGTCGATATCAAATAGTTTCTCATGTCATGTTCCCTTTCTCTGGTTTTCTTGGTTTTCATCTGAGCTTGATGCGTGGATCGATGAACGGTGCGACGGTGTCGGCCAGGAGATTGCCGAGCACGATGGCGAAGGCCGAAACCAGGGTGACCCCCATGATGATCGGAATGTCGATGCGCTGGATGGCCTGCCAGGCAAGCTGGCCGATACCTGGCCAGCCGAACACGCTTTCGACGACCACGATGCCGCCCATGAAGATGCCGATGTCGATGCCGATCATGGCGATGACCGGGAGGATGGCGTTGGGCAGCGCGTGGCGAAAGATGATGGCGCTGCGCGCAAGGCCCTTGGCACGCGCGGTGCGCACGTAATCCTGGCGCAGCACGTCGATCATCGACGAGCGCATCATGCGTGCGTACCAGCCGGCGCCGAGAATTCCCATGGTCAGTGACGGCAGCACCAGATGCCGCCAGGTGCCGTAGCCGCCGATCGGGAACCAGCTGAGCCGCACCGCGAACACATAAAGCAGCAGCAAACCGACGACGAATTGCGGCGCCGAAACGCCGACGAAGGAGGCGACCATCAGCGACTGGTCGGTGGCGGTGCCACGCTTGACGGCCGCGATGAGGCCCATCGTCAGGCCGATCACGACCTCGCAAGCGATAGCACCGACCATCAGTAGCAGGCTTGCCGGCAGCCGTGAAATGATGAGCTCAGTCACCTCGGAACGCTGGATGTAGGAGCGCCCGAGATCACCGCTGAGCAGCCTGGTCAGGTAGTGCCAGTACTGGACGACAAAGGGCTGGTCGAGGCCGAGCTGCCGGCGGATGTTCTCGACCGTCTCGGGCGTGGCGCTGCGGCCGGCGATCTGGCGGACGGGATCGGCGGGCAGCAGATAGAGCAGTGCAAAGGTGATCAGAGAGACGCCGAGCAAGATGAGCACGGACTGGACAACGCGGCGGCCGAGATAGGCGATCATGCCCGGCCCCTTTGCGTCGGATCGAGGATGTCGCGCAGCGCATCACCGACGAGGTTGAAGGCCAGCGCCAGCGCCAGGATCGCCGTACCCGGAAAGAAGACCAGCCAGGGCGCTGCCTGGAAGTACGTCTGGTTTTCGAAAATGATGTTGCCCCAGGATGCGGTCGGCGGCTGCACGCCGATGCCGAGATAGCTGAGCGTCGCTTCCAGAAGCACCGTGGTCGAGATGCCGAGCGTGCCCCAGACGATGATCGTCGGCACCAGGTGCGGCAGGATATGGCGAAACAGGATGCGTGGGGCGCTTGCCCCGATGGTACGCTCGGCGTCGATGAACTCGCGCTCGGAGAGCGAGCTTGTCTCGGTGTAGATGACCCGGGCGGTCTGTACCCAGTTCACCAGTGCGATCACCATGGCGACGATCCACAGGCTCGGCTGGAGCACTGCCGCCAGGCAGATGGCAAGCAGCAGCGCCGGGAAGGCCATCATCAAATCGGTGAAGCGCATAAGCGCACTGCCGATCCAGCCGCGGAAATAGCCGGCGGTGATGCCGATCAGCGTGCCAATCAGAAGCGCCACGCCATTGGCGACGATGCCGATGATCAGCGAGGTGCGCGCGCCGAAGAGAAGACGGGTCAGGAGGTCGCGGCCAAGCAGATCGGTGCCCAGCCAGAATTGGGCGCCCGGCGGCATTGGCGCGCCTTCAAGGGTGAGCCCGTCGAACATCTGCTCGTTGGGATCGTAGCCTGTCAGCCACGGTGCAAGGACGGCGCCGACCACGACGAGGGCAATGATCACCAGGCCGAGCAACGCCAGAGGCCGTTTTAGCAGACGTCGCCAGAGGCCAGCGTGCGGCTTGGCCGGCATGCGCCGGGTGGCGGAAAGCTCAGGCGCGATCGGATTGGTCATCGTCGCCTTCTTCTTGCGTCCTTGCCACGATCCGGCGTGCGGCTTCCTCGACGCTGATTTGCCAGCTCATCGCCAGTGAGCGGAGCTGCGCATAGGCGCGACCGTCCTCGGCGCCCTTCGATAAGACCTCCACCGCGCGCACGATGGTCTGGCGCTCGGCGACCCGCTGACGAAGCGAGGCGATCTCGCTGGCCAGAAGCTTGCGCGCCTCGAAACTCTGCCTTGCGATCAAAAGCGCGCTATAGACGCCGGCATTGCCGACCGGCTTCAGCAGCTGGGCATCAGCTTTGTGCGACAGTGCCCATTCAACGCGGCCCGGCGCCTCGGAGCCGATCAGCGCTATCAGTGGCATCGGTGCCTCGCCCGGCTTCCAAGGGAATTGCTCGTCAAAGCCGAGATCGACGTCGAAGAAAACGAAGTCTGCCGCCAAAGCTTCGGCCGGCAGTTCCGGCCAAAAGCCAATCGTCTCAAGGCCGATGGCCGACAATTGCCGCGTGATCGCCTGCACGATCGGATGTGGACGATGCAGGACAAAAGCCTTGGCGCCTCCGAGATTCGGGATGCGCGGCATCTTGCTCACGACACCACCCGCAGGCGCGGCTGCCCGAACGTCTCCGTCCGGTCATAGCGGGAAAGGTAGGGATCGGGTGCCACGCCCTTCGTCAGCGTGACCGTCTTGAACGATGTCCCTTCGATACGTCCGATCTGCACCGGCAAGGTAGCGTGCTGGGTTTGCGGATCGATAGCGATGTCGCCCAGCGGCGTTCGAAATGATGTTCCGGCAAAGACCTTGGGAAGGTCCATCCACTGTGCATCGGAGTTGCGGGTGAGTATCTCGGCGAGCGTGCGCACCGAGGCATAGGCAGCCGCCTCGAAGGATGAGGCAGGCATAACGGAAGACACCAAAGCCGCTCCGCGATCCGCTACCGAGATGTCGTGAAAATAGGGCCCAACGGAAAGATGGCCATCGCCGGCCCCGTTGAGCGCCGGCAATTCGCATTCCGTGAGATTGCAGGACAGGATCGGGCAACGCTCCGGCCTGAAATGCGGATCGCGCCGGCCAAGCTCGGCATAAGCGGCGATGAAGGCATAGGAAGAAGAGCCGATGAGATTGTTCAGAACGAAATCAGGTCTCGTCGCTTGGATCTCTGCGATCAGCCTCGCAACATCGACCTCGCCGAGCGGCAGATAGCGTTCCCCCAGCACCTTGCCGCCGGCGTCCGCAATCAGGTCGCGCGCCACGCGGTTGGTCTCCCAGCCCCAGATGTAGTTTGAACCGAGCAGGAAGCCGTCGGCGCCGAAACGAGGCACGACATAGGCAAGCAGCGGGACGAGATGCTGATTGGGGCAGGCGTGCGTGTAGACGACATGCTCGTTGGCTTCAAAGCCCTCGTAGGGGCAGGCGTACCAGAGCGTGCCGCCTGCCCTTTCCAGGATCGGAATGACCTCCTTGCGGCTCCACGAGGTGATGCAGCCAATGATGTGGCGCGCGCCGCTGTTGGCGAGAATGTCCGCGCAGCCGGTTGCATACCGATCGATGTTGCCCTGCGGGTCGCGCTCGACCGGGACGAATTCGAACGGGATCGCGGGATCGGTGTTGACGTCGGCAATGGCGTTTATCGCGCCCGCACGGCAGGATTCGGACAGCAGCCGGTAGTTGCCGGACCGCGAGTAGAGAATGCCGATCTCGATATGCGGTTTCAAACAAAGCCCCAAATGACAATGCCCCGCAGCCGCCGCCGCAAAGGGCGAGGCATACGAGGCATTCTTGCCGTCCGGCGACCAGAGCCGGTATTTGTCCTTACCGTATTACGCCGTCGCCCCTAGTCAAGAGCCGCCACGCGAAACTTTGGGCAGCCGCAATGACGGCGTGGAATGCGTGATCAAATCCATGTCCGCTGAGCCGCGCCGACAAACCCCGGTTCGCTATCATTCAAGGCAAGGACTTTAATATCGGTTTACCTGAATCTGCTAGCAGCTATGACGCCCGTTTTCGTCGGTTCAGCAAAGGGTCCACCTTGCAGCAGCATTTCACCTCTCCGCTCGGTCACCCGAGCGATCGCAACTGGCCGAGGTTGCACCGCTTCATGGGGGTCGAACTGGAGCTCACGCCCGATGTACTCGTGCCGAGAGAGGAAACGGAACTGCTTGGCCGAGAGGCCGAAGCCATGCTTCGCGAACGAGCAGGCGAAGCGATCCTGATCGACATGTGCTGCGGTAGTGGCAATCTGGCAATCGGGATCGCGAACGCTTGTCCGCGGGTTCGGGCATGGGCAGCGGACTTGACCGACAGCACGGTTGCGCTTGCCCGCCGCAACGTTGCACGTCTCGCCTTGCAAGACAGGATTACGATTCGGCAAGGCGACCTGTTTGCCGCGCTCGGGGGCGACGATCTAGAAGATGCCGTCGACATGATCGTGTGCAATCCGCCCTACATTTCGTCATCCCGCGTCGAGGGCGAAAGCGTGCACCTGCTGGAGAATGAACCCCGCGAGGCTTTCGATGGAGGCCCTTATGGCATTTCGATCCTTCAAAGGCTGGTCCGCGAGGCCGCAGCCTTCCTCAAGACGGGCGGATGGCTGTTGTTCGAGTTCGGGGAAGGCCAGGATCGCCAGGTAGCTGCCCTTTTGTCGAGAACGAAATCCTACGAACACCCGACGTTCGCCGCGACGGCCGATGGGACGCCTCGCGTCGCCATCGCCCGGAAACTCGGCGGGCTGGATTTCGGTGCCGGGAGCCGGGCTTGAGCCTCATTCGCGCCTTGGAGGGCGCCGACCTTCCGGCAGTCGCGAACATGTTCCAACGCGTGCTGCTGAGACAACGGACCGAAGCGCCGGCCTCTCTCGTCGAATACATGAGACGGTTCTATCTGGACGCGCCCGCTTGCGGAGGCGATCTCCGGTCGCTTGTCCATGTCAACGATGCCGGTCATGTCTCCGGGTTCGTCGGCGTTCACGTATTGCCGATGACGTTCAACGGCCGACAATTACGCGCTGCTGTCTGTAGCTCGCTGATGGTCGAGGACCGTGAGCGCGACCCGATGGCCGGCGCACGCTTGCTGAAAGCCTACCTGGACGGTCCGCAGGACATCTCCTTCAGCGAGACCGCCAATGATATTTCCGTGAAATTGTGGACCCGGCTGCGCGGCGTGGTCCTGCCGCAATACAGCCTTGACTGGGTACGCGTATTGCGCCCGGCGGCCTTCATGCTCAGCCTTTCCGCCAATCGCATGGCGCTTGCCAGAGTGCTCAATCCGCTGGCGCGTGCCGTCGACCGATTTTATTGCAGGCGAATGACGTCCAGCGAACGACGCTGGTCGGGCGTGGCGGTGGACGGGGCAGGCCACGGAGCCTTTCGGACCTCCGAAGTCGACAGCCACGCATTTGCCAAGCTCATCGAACCGTTTGCCACTCAATTCGCCCTGCGGCCGGACTGGACGGAAGGCCAACTCGACCACATCCTGACCGACGCGGCACAGAAGCCGGACCTGGGCGAGCTTGTCTACGTTTGCGTGACTTCGCCAGTCGGCACCAATGTCGGCGCTTTCGCCTATTACGCACGGAAGTATAAAATCGGTCGCGTGCTGCAGATCCTCGCCCTCCCCGGCCAGGCGGGCTCCGTGATAGACTGCCTGATCGATCATGCCGCCGCGCGCGGCGTCAGCGGCCTGCGCGGACGTATTCAACCTGCACTTCTGGAAGCGATGCTTGGACGACGCGTCGCTTTCCTGACCGTTGCCTCCACGGTGGTGCATTCACGTGATCCAGAGGTTCTGGACGCCATGAAGAACTCGCAAGTTTTCCTGAACGGGCTTGCGGGCGAGCAGTGGAGCCGGCTGATCGGTAGCCGCTTCACCTAAGGCGCTTTGGGACGTGGCCGGTCTCGAAGCAGGTCAGGTACCGAGTTCTTCGACTTCCTCGACGAGTTGCGGACGCATGTGCAGATAACGCGTCGCCTTGCGCTTGGCGACGATATCGGCCCAGACGCGTTCCACTTGGGAGGCGGCCAATCCCGCTGCCTGCCCCACCGCTTCTGCCGCCACGCCGTTGTTGAGACCGCAAAGGCAAAGGTCCATGCGGTCATAAGGAAGCGAGAAGTAGAACTCCTCCTGCGTCTGCGCCAGCGAGTAGGTATCGGTGGTCGGCGGCCGGTTCCGGATTTCTTCCGGAACACCGAGATGGGCCGCCAGCGCATAAACCTGTGTTTTATAGAGGTGGGCGATCGGCTTGACGTCCGCGGCGCCGTCACCGTTCTTCACGAAGAAACCCTGATCATATTCCAGCCGGTTCGGTGTTCCAAGAACGGCGAAGTTCAGACGATCGGCATGGTAGTATTCGATCTGCTTGCGGGTGCGCTGCTTCATATTGGTAGCGGCGACGACGCCGAGATAGACAGGCAACGGCATTCTCAGTTTCGTCTGCTTGCCTTCAGGATCCTGCACCACCAGCGACGAGATATTATAGCCTTGGCCCTCGAGCGCGTTCGCGATCACGATCTTCGAGGCCCAGCCTTCCCCGTATTCCGGGACCAATTCGCGGATGAAGGCGTCCCGACGCTTGTAGCAGCCCATTGCGCGCAAGGCCGCCCCGATATCTTCCGTAATAGCCTCGACACCGAAAGTGTCGGCGACGAGGCGGCCGAGCCGCAGACTTTCGGGATCGGAATCGCTTTCCGGCATGAACAGGCAAAGCACATTCCGGGGGCCGACGGCTCGTGCGGCCAACGCGACCGACACGCTCGAATCGATCCCGCCCGAAAGACCGAGCACAAGGCCCCGCTTGCGAAGCCCGCGCAACTGCTCGCGCAAGGCCGTTACGATACGGTCCGTTTCGGCGGCCAAATCGATCGCCAGAGCCTGCGCCAGAAAGATCCGCGCGTCCTCGGTTGGGCGAACATTCATTGCGCGGCCTCCATGGTTTCTGCCGCAAGCCGACGGCTGACCTTGCCGGTATCCGTCTTCGGCAGTTCGCGGCGGAACTCGATGACCTTGGGGATCATGAAGTCCTCAAGGTGACGTGCACAGTGACGAACGACATCCTTTTCGCTAAGCGCCGGGTCGGACCGTACGATGAGTGCGCCGATCGCATGCCCGAGCACAGGATCCGGCACACCGACAACCACTGCTTCCGCGATGCCCGGATGAGCGTGAAGCACGGCTTCCACTTCCTTGGGCGCCACCTTCTCTCCCCGCGACTTTATGATGTCGTCCTTGCGTCCGACGAAATAAAGAAAGCCGTCCTCATCGGTCCTGAACAGATCGCCGGTGTAGAGAACCTTCTCCCAAGGGTTCGGGCCTGGTCGCAGGGCTTGTTCCGTCGCAGCTTCGTTTCGCCAATAACCCTGCATGACGTGCGGCCCGCGAATGACCAACTCACCTGCTACGCCCGGCGGCACTCGTTGCCCGTGGTCGTCGACGACAAAGGCTTCGGTGTTTGGAATGGCTATTCCGACCGACCCCGGCCGACGGTCGAGCTCCTCGGGCGGCAGATAGGTGCAGCGCTTGCATTCCGTCAGGCCATACATCGAATAGAGCCTGACACCGGGAAAAAGGAACTGCAGGCGTTCTATGTGAGCCGGCGGCAAAGCAGCCGCCGTGTTGGAAATATAGCGAAGGCTGGGCAGGAAGCCCGGCGCCAGGTCACGCATCTGCAGGATCATCGCTGCCATCGTGGGCACGAGCGGAAGCCCGGTGACGCCTTCCTGGCGGATACGTTCAAAGACCGCCTGGGGAAAAGCGAAGGACTTCTCGAGCACGAGCGTGGCGCCGAGCCTGACAGCCATCAGCAACTGATAGAGACCGTAGTCGAAAGCGAGGGGCAGAACATTCAAGATGATGTCGTCTGGCGAGTTGCGCAGATAGGTGGCGATGGAGCCCGCCGCCGCATCGCAATTGCGGTGCGTCATCATCACGCCCTTGGGCCGGCCGGTCGAACCCGAGGTGTAGATCAACATCGCAAGATCGACGTCAATGCCGCGGTGGTCAATCTCCCTGGCTTGGAGCGTCAAGCAATCCGCCAGGGATGTGGCCCCTGCCGGGCATTGGTTATCGGCACCAACGGTGGAAGCCACGAAGATGCCGGTCTTGCCGGACGATCCGCACGCCTCGGCGACCACGGGCATCAGTTTTGCTTGCGTGAGGATCGCAGCTGCGTCGCAATCGGCGATGATGTAGGCCAGCTTTTCGGCCTTGGTGGATGCGTTGATCGGACTGAAAGTCGCGCCTGCTTTAAGAACTGCGAAAATCGAAACCGCAGCCTCCCAGCAATTGTCCATGAAGATCAGGACCCGGTCGTCGCGCCTGACGCCATTCATGAAAAGGGCCGCGGCCAGGCGGCTCGAAAGATCGTCTAGCTCTTCGTAGCACAGCCTTTTGTGCTCGGTGACCAATGCCGTTTTGGCTGGATGGGCAGCGGCCTTCGCAGCCAGAAGATGTTCGATCCGCACGGACGCTCCTCGCCGATGGCGCCTACGCTGCCAGCGCTTCTGCTTTCGCCTTGATGAAGGCGGAGATACGGTCAATCGAATCCAGATTGGCCGGTACGATGTCGGTATCGACCATCGCTATGCCGAAATTGTCCTCTATGAAAGCCACGAGTTCCAGCACGGCCGTCGAGTCGATGATGTCGTTCTCGATCAGTGATGCCGTGTCTGCAAGCTCGTAGGACGTGTCGCCGAACAGGAAGTTGTCGACGATAAAGGTTTTGACCTTGTCCTTGATTGTTACCATGATGTTTTCTTCCCTCGATTTCTCAGGCCGCTCGTGCTGCACCGACCTTTTGGCCGGTGAAAATCTTCTGCCACAGTTGCGTCGACAAAATGCCGACGAAGGCCGCATTGTCGCGGAATCCGGACGCTGGCTGCAAGCGGCATTTCTCGTGAAGGTTCGCCACCGCCTTGGCGTTGAATAGTCCGCCGGCGGCGATGCTCGCTTCGCTGAGCGAGTGGCGTACGTAGTCCAGTTCTCCGGCTCCAACAAAGGAGCGGGCTTCCGGAGCCCGGTAAGGCTGTTTGGTGCGCTCCCGGATGGCCGTCGGAAGCAGGTGCTTGGCAACTTTGCGCAGTATGTGTTTTTCCACCAATCCCTTCAGCTTCATTTCCGGCGGAAGTCTTCCGGCGAACTCCACCAAACGATGATCGAGGAAGGGGAAACGCCCTTCAATACCGTGCGCCATGGCCATCCGATCGCCCTGGCTAGAGAGGATGTAGCCCGGCAGGAGAAAGCGGGACTCGAGATATTGTGCCTGATGCAGCGGGTGCCACCGGGAAAATGCCTCAGGCAACCGGCTGGCCAGTTCCTCGGCTGCGTCATAGCCCTTCAACGTCGCACGCAGGTCACCCGAAAAGAACATCTTCGCCGCTGAGGTGGTCTTGAAGCGCGGCCGATGCGAGAACAGCGGATCGTCCAGGGCAGCGTTACCGGTGCCGAAGAACGCAGCCAGGTACTCCACGGACTGCTGTTGCAGACCCGGCAGATAGGGATAAAGCTTGCGGAACAGCTGTGGCCTGATGCGCGATGCCGGCTGTCGCCCGCAGAAACGGCGAACCCGCGCTTCCTTGAAGACATCATAGCCGGCAAAGACCTCGTCGGCGCCTTCGCCTGTCAGCACCACTTTCAAACCGGCCTGGCGAACGAGGCCGGACAATTGATAGAGGGGGGCCGGGGCGGTGCGGATGATCGGCCGCTCGGTAAAACGGATGACTTCGGGAAACACACCGGCGATATCGCCGGCACGGCAGGCGATGGTTCGATGCTGCGTGCCAAGTGCCGACGCCATTTCGGTCTGGAAGGCGCTTTCGTCATGCTCGGCGCTGTCGAACGTCACGGAAAATGTCTGCAGCTTAAGAGGAGTCATGCCGGCCGCGAGTGCCGAAACGAGAGATGAATCGAGCCCGCCCGAAAGGTAAGAACCGACCGGCACGTCGGCGCGCATGCGAAGCCTCACCGCGTCGGTCAAAAGGGCCTGCAGTTCTTCGGCTGCGTCATCCTCATTGGTGATCTTCGATGGCGCATCCCGATGCGGATAGTCCAGATGCCAGTATGGTTTGACCGTGACTTGCCCTTGCGTGGCGATCATCACGCTTGCCGGCTCCAGCTCGTGGATATTGCGGAAAGCCGTGCGTGGAGCGATCGGCGCCCACAGTGTAAAGATCTGGTCGAGTGCGATCGGATCGATTTCGGCCGAGACGCCGGGTACCTTCAGCAGGGCTTTTATCTCCGACGCAAAATAGAGCACCCCGTCCTTGCTGGTGTAGAACAGCGGCCGAACACCCATCCGGTCTCTTGCAAGCACCATCCGCCGACGCCGATTATCCCAAATCGCGAAGGCGAAATCACCGTTCAGGAGCGACAGGCAGTCTTCGCCCATCTCGTCATACAGGTGCAGGAGAACCTCTGTGTCGCTCGACGTGCGGAAGCGTCGGCCCTTGGCCAGCAGCCCTTGGCGCAGTTCGACGTAGTTGAAAATCTCGCCGTTGAACGCAATCGTCAAATCGCCGGTCTCGTCGGACATCGGCTGCTGGCCATCACCAATCCCAATCACCGACAACCGCGCATGCGCAAGCCCAGCCTCGCGCGCTACGAATTTCCCTTGCTCATCCGGTCCGCGATGGGCGATCGCGGACGTCATGCGCGCAAGCAAAGCTTCCGCATCCCGGACCGAACCGAAATAGCCCCCGAATCCACACATCCACACAGCTCATACTGAACAGCAAGCCACGGAACATAGCGTTCATAAACGCCTCAAAGGTTAATCGGATATTTTTCAGCGAGCATGTGGTTAACAGGAAGTTAGGACGATATGATGCTTTTGCGGACCGACTTGTGCCCCACTCTAGGTGTCACGCTTGATGGTGAGCTGCGGTCGCACGATCGCTATGGGCGACGTTCTTTATAGCTTCGCGCCGGATCAGTTGCGGATTGGGCCGAAGCCAGTGACATCGGTTCACGTCGAGATAGAGACGTCACCGCAAGCAGTGCAAATTACTGCTTCGAGTACGGTCGGTACCAATCGACAAACTTCTTCAGCCCGTCCTCTATCGAAACGCTCGGCCTGAAGCCGAAATCCCGCTCCAGCGCGGTCATGTCGGCAAAGGTCTGCTCGACGTCGCTCGCCTGCATCGGCTCGTTTTGCCGGATTGCCTTGACCTCGAGCAGCCTTTCCAGAATGTCGATGAAGTCGCCCAGCCGCACCGGCCGGTTGTTGCCGACATTGTAAAGCCTGTTCGGCGGAACGTCAGCCGCCGGCGGCTTGTCGAGCACGGCGACAACTGCCTTCACGACATCGTCTATGTAGGTGAAATCGCGCCACATTTCGCCATTGTTGAAGACCCGGATCGGCTTGCCCTCGAGCATCGCCTGGGTGAACATCCAATAGGCCATATCGGGCCGGCCCCAAGGACCGTAGACCGTGAAAAACCGCAAGCCGGTCTGCGGTATGCCGAACAGATGGGCGTAGGTGTGGCTCATCAGTTCATCGGTTTTCTTGGTGGCGGCGTAAAGCGAAACGGGCTTGTCGACCTGATCGGCTTCGCTGAACGGCACGCTGCGGTTGCCGCCGTAGACGGAACTCGACGAGGCATAGACCAGATGCTCGAATGCCGGTTCGGCGCGACAGAATTCGAGCACTTCGAGGTGGCCCATGACGTTGGAGCGGATATAGAGCCGCGGATTGTTGAGTGAGTGACGCACGCCCGCCTGCGCGGCGAGATGGATGATCCTGACTATGCCTTGCCCGGCCAAAGCGGCCGCAAGCGCGCCCTGTTCGGCAATGTCGATCTGGTGAAACGAGAAATCCTTGTGAGGCAGAAGACGGGCAAGCCGCCCCTTTTTGAGCGCCAGGTCGTAATAGTCGTTCATGTTGTCGACGCCGACGACCGCTTCTCCCCGGTCCAGCAGATGGTGGCAAACGTGACTGCCGATGAACCCCGCGGCTCCGGTGACAAGTATAGGCAACAGGCTTCTCCACGCGCATAGCCGGCCGGTGTCTGGAGAGGCAGATCCAGCCCATTTCGTCGTGCTATAGTCGAAAGCCGAGGTGGAGACCACCACTAAGCTGAAGCGTCAGCTTGCCTCGCGCATGGCCTCAGCAGCCTGCAAGTCGACCGAGACCAGTTGGCTGACGCCTTGCTCGGCCATGGTCACCCCGAACAGCCGGTCCATGCGCGCCATGGTGATCGGGTTGTGTGTGATGATGACGAAGCGCGTTTCGGTGGTTGCGGCCATTTCGTCCATCAAATTGCAGAAACGTTCGACATTATGGTCGTCGAGCGGCGCGTCGACTTCGTCAAGCACGCAGATCGGCGCCGGGTTGGTCAGGAACACGGCGAAAATCAGCGACATCGCCGTCAACGCCTGCTCACCGCCGGACAGCAGCGTCATCGTCTGCGGCTTCTTGCCGGGCGGACGCGCCAGGATCTCGAGCCCTGCTTCGAGCGGATCGTCGGACTCGATCAGTTGCAGCTCGGCGGTGCCGCCGCCGAACAAATGCGAAAACAGCCGTTGAAAATGGCCGTTGACCACCTCGAAGGCGGCGAGCAGCCGCTCGCGGCCTTCACGGTTCAGGCTGTGGATCGCCTGCCGCAGCTTGCGGATCGCCTCGATGATATCGTCGCGCTCGGAAACGATGGTCTCCAGCCGATCCGACAGTTCCTTCTGCTCTTCCTCGGCGCGCAGATTGACGGCGCCGAGCCGTTCGCGCTCGATCTTCAGCCGGTCGAGCTGACGCTCGATCTCGGCCATTTCGGGCATCGGGCTGTCGGCCTCGAGGCCGGTGTGGCGGATCACCAGGTGCGGCGGCGTGTTCAGCGTTTCCTGGATGCGCGCCTCGACCTCCAGCCGCCGCTCGTCGGCGGCGGTCAGCCGCTCTTCGGCGCGAACGCGGGATTCCCGCGCCTCGGCCAGCGACTGGATGGCTGATGTCGCAGCCTTGTCCAGCACGGACTGCCGGTTCTCGGCTTCCTGCAAACGGTCGCCCGCCGCCTTGCGCAAGCTTTCGGCCTCGGCGAGCTGCGACAGCAAGGCGCGCCGCTTGGCGTCGATCTCGTCGGGTGCGTCGGCCAGCCTTTCGCGCTCGGCCTCGGCCTCGGCCTTGCGTTCGCCGAGCGCTGCGATCTGTGTCGACGCGTTTTCGGCGCGCTCCACCCAGTTGCGCCGTTCCGCTCCGATGGCATCGAGGCGGCGCGCACGTGCCTCGGCCTCTCGCTTCAGGCCTTCATGGACGGCGCGCGCATCGGCAAGGGCGGCGCGGTCGCGGGCAACGTTAGCGGCCGACTGCTCAAGCTGCAATTGCAGATCGCCGAGATCGGGAGCGTCTTGCAGCAGCATTTCCGCGTCGACCAACGCCGCCGCCGTTTCCTCATGGCTGTCGACGATACGGGCGCGCGCCTCGTCAAGTGCTGCACGGCGGCTCGACAGCTCGCCGCCGGCCTTTTCGGCCTCGGCCAGCACATTGCGGGCAGCGTCCAGCCCGTGCTGGGCGTCGCGCCCGGCCTGTCGGGCGTTGCGTTCGGCCTCGCTCGCGTGGGCAAGCGCCTGCTCGGCCTGGGCAAGAGCCTGTTCGGCTTCGCGCAGGATGCGCGTGGCATGGACTGCTTCGGCGTCGAGTTCGGCCAGCCGGTTTTTCTGCGCCAGCCGCTGCGCGGCGGCGGTCGGCGCATCGGCGCTGGCGGTGAAACCATCCCAGCGCCAGAGCGCACCTTCGCGGCTGACCAATCGTTGGCCGGGAGCAAGCAGCGTCTGCAGCCTTCTTCCGTCGGCGGCTTCGACAATGCCGATCTGGGCCAGCCGGCGGGCCAGCTGCGCCGGCGCGCGCACCACGCTGGCGAGGCTCTTTATGCCTTCGGGCAAAGCGGCGTCGCCGGGCTGGATTTCGCTCTGGCCCCAATGCACCGGCGCGCTGCGGTCGAGCGGCACGTCGAGATCTTCGCCAAGCGCGGCACCCAGCGCCGTCTCGTAGCCACGCTCGACGCTGATCTGCTCCAGCACCGAGGGAAACAAGTCGCCGCTCGCAGCGTTCAGGATCTTGGCAAGCGTGCGGGCCTCGGTTTCGATCCGAGCCAGCTCGGCCTTTGCGTCCTGAACTGGTGGGCGGGCCGCACTTTCGCCCGCGCGTGCCTCGGCGACAGCCTGTTCGGCGGCAATCGCGGCTGCCTCGGCCTCTTCGAGCAGCGCCAGCGCCTGTTCGACCAGAAGCCGCTTCTCGGCGGGATCGGGCAGGCCGGCGACCCTGGAGACGATCTCGGACAGTTCGCGGTCGACATCGGCAAGCTGGCGGGCAAAGCGGTCGCGGCGCTCAGCGGTGTCGCGCAGCGTCCGTTCGATCTGGTTGCGCGAGGCGGCAGCCTCCGCCCGTTCGGCGGTCAGCGCGGCGAGCCTGGCCTCGCTCACGGCAAGCGTCGATGCCGCCTGCTCGAAAGCCGCGCGGGTGCTGGCCTCGCGCTCGGCAGCGCCGGCGTTTTCGGCGTTGAGCGCGGCTTCTTCGGCAGCGAGGCGTTCGAGGATATCCGCATTGTCGCGGACCATGCGCTCCTCGCGGGCAAGGTCGCCGTCGAGCTGTTGCAGTCGGCGGTCGAGCTCAGCCTGGCGGGCGCGGATGCGGCCTGCCTCTTCCTCGATCTGCGCCTTGGCGATCGACAGACGCTGGAAGGCGGCGGCGGCGGCGGCTTCCGCATCGCGCAGGTCCGGCAGCCGGTGGGCGTTGATGCCTTGTTCCCTGGCGGCAGCCATCTGGGCGGCGGCACGGTCGCCGACCAGCGCGGTGGCAATCGCCAGCGCCGAACGCGCTTCGCCTTCCTGCGTCTTGGCCAGCGTCCAGCGCAGATGCAGCAGCGTCGCTTCGGCCTTGCGGATATCGGCCGACAGGTTCTTGAAGCGCGAGGCCTGGCGGGCCTGGCGTTTCAGGCTTTCGATCTGGCTTTCCAGTTCGCCGACGACGTCGTCCAGCCGTTCGAGGTTCTGTTCGGCCGCCTTCAGCCGCAGCTCGGCTTCGTGGCGGCGCGTATGCAGGCCGGAAATCCCAGCCGCCTCTTCCAGCAGCGCGCGGCGCGCCTGCGGCTTTGCCTGGATCAGCTCGCCGATGCGGCCCTGGCCGACCATAGAGGGCGAGCGGGCACCGGTCGACTGATCTGCGAACAGCAGCTGCACGTCCTTGGCGCGGGCTTCTTTGCCGTTGATGCGGTAGAGCGAGCCGGCCTCGCGCTCGATGCGGCGCGAGACCTGCAATTCATCGGCGTCATTGAAAGCGGACGGCGCGGTGCGGTCGCTATTGTCGAGGAACAGCGTGACTTCGGCGGTGTTGCGGGCCGCACGCGTTCCCGAACCGGAAAAGATCACGTCGTCCATACCGGACGCACGCATGTTCTTGTAGGAGCTTTCGCCCATAACCCAGCGCAGCGCCTCGACCAGGTTCGACTTGCCGCAGCCGTTCGGCCCAACGATGCCGGTCAGGCCGCGTTCGATGACGAACTCGCCGGGTTCGACGAAGGATTTGAAGCCGAGGAGGCGAAGGCGCGAGAACTTCATTCGCGCCGGCCCATAGCCAAGTTCCGCAAAAGTCTTCCGCGGCTTTGCGACAAGAACCCGCGGCACAACAAAAAGCCGCGCACGCCGAAGCGCAGCTGCTTCGGCGTCGCCGAAACGTCAGAGCAGAGGGTCGATGATGGCCGACATTTCCGCAATCGACATCGCCCCTTTGTAGGTCTTTCCGTTGATGAAAAAGGTCGGTGTGGAATCGACCTTGAATTCGTCGGCGCCGCGCTTCTGGACGGATCTCACATCGTCCAGAAGTTTCTGGTCCGTCAAGCAGGCCTCGAAGGACTCCTGTGTAAAACCGGCAAGCTTGGCGATTTGCAGCAGTGCGTCCTTGGTATTGTTCACACCAACCCAGTTCGCCTGCTGCCTGAACAGCACGTCGACCATCGGGAAATAATTGTCCTTGGAGCAGCGCGCCAGCATGAAACCGGCTTCGGCGCTGGGATCGAACGGAAATTCGCGCAGGATGTAGCGGGCCTTGCCGGTGTCGATATACTTCGTCTTCAGCTCCGGAAAAGTGGTTTCGGCGAAATGCGCGCAGTGCGGGCAGGTCATCGAGGCATATTCGACGATGGTGACCTTTGCATCGTCCTTGCCGAGCTGCATGTCGGGCAGCGCGCCCGGCTTCAACAAGGCCGCCATGTCCACCGTACCCTGAGCTTCCGGCGCCTTGGCGGCGGCTGGAGCGGCCGGCTTCGCAGCGTCGGCGGGTTTCGTCGAATCGGCGGGGGCCGCAGGCGTCACATCCTGCGCCTCGGCTTTCTCGCCCGAGTCGCTGCATGCGGCAAGCAGAGCCACCGCTGGTATGGCGGCCAGCGAAGACAAGAGGTTTCTGCGGGACAAGGAACGGATCATACGAATCACCTGGCAATAGTTAGATTTTGCAATGCAAAGGCTACAAAAAGCGAGAGTTGGCGCGAATTAAGGCATTGCCGTCCCTATTCCAATCGCCAAATTCCAGCATGCCATCACGATAGCGCGAGATCACGGCTTCTTTTGGCCGAGAATGGTGGCGCCAAGCCGCTCCAGCGAGGCGCGCAGCCCGTCGTCCTCGATCAAACCGACCGTGCCTGACAGCTTCGCCTTCTCGGCCACGGTCAGCGGCCGCAAACTGGGTTTCGGCTTTTCCTTGCCCGTCATTACCGGCTTCTGCACGATCCTGATCCGGCCGATCGCATTGAAACCGAGAAACGCATTGACCCGGTTGATGATCTCGCCGGTCTCGTGCTGCAGATGCAGTGCCGCCACACCCTCGCAGGCAATGACCAGCACCGCCGGCTCGAACGGATCGTCCTCATGCATGCGGCGCGGCCACTGGATCTTTTCCGGGCGCGAGCGGCCGGCAAGCCGCGGCCCGGCAATCTCTTCCCACGACTGGACCAGCCCGATCGACATGCCGGCCCGCTTGCGCAGCACCGGGTCGAGTATCTCGGTTGCGAGATCGCTCACCGGAACGGGATTGCCGAAGGGCCTTTTCCCTGCCATGTGCGTTCTCCAGTCACCAGCTTCAGCACCAGTGGATTAGGGCCGACCGTCGATCAATGGCACTGCACGACCAGACCCGCAAGGCCGTATCCGCAGGCGATGGCGAGATCGCGTTCCGGCTGCTTGGCTGGTACGACGCGCATCACCGCGACCTGCCCTGGCGCGTTCCGCCGCGCGCGCTGGCAGGCGGCGCGCGGCCCGATCCCTATCTGGTCTGGCTTTCCGAGGTGATGCTTCAGCAAACCACGGTCGAGGCGGTAAAATCCTATTTCCGGGCTTTCGTGCAGAAATGGCCGACGGTCGAAGCACTGGCGGCGGCACCGACCGAAGACATCATGAAGGCCTGGGCCGGGCTCGGCTATTATTCTCGCGCCCGCAACCTTAAAGCCTGTGCCGATCTCGTCGCGCGGCAAGGCGGTCGCTTTCCGGACAGCGAGACCGGCTTGAAGGAACTGCCCGGGATCGGCGCCTACACGGCGGCGGCAGTCGCGGCGATCGCTTTCGACCGGCCCGCCGCCGTCGTCGACGGCAATGTCGAGCGGGTCGTCTCACGGCTGTTTTCTATCGCCACGCCGCTGGGCGAGGCCAAGGGCGAGATACGCGGCCATGTCGAGCGCATGGTTCCCCGGACAAGGCCGGGTGACTTCGCCCAGGCGATGATGGACCTGGGCGCGACGA
The DNA here is from genome assembly GCF_040323155.1 of Mesorhizobium sp. M0060. Classification (NCBI taxonomy): domain Bacteria; kingdom Pseudomonadati; phylum Pseudomonadota; class Alphaproteobacteria; order Hyphomicrobiales; family Phyllobacteriaceae; genus Mesorhizobium; species Mesorhizobium sp. M0060. The sequence continues at coordinate 46,962 of NZ_JAMYUP010000018.1, read as the reverse complement.
TCTGCACGCCGCGCCGGCCCCGCTGCATGCTTTGCCCGGTACGGCAGGATTGCAGCGCGACCACCTCAGGCGACCCCGAACGCTTTCCGGTCCGCCTGCCCAAGGCCGAAAAACCCTTGCGCCGCGGCGCCGCCTTCGTTGCCTTCAGGGGCGACGGCGCCATCCTTTTGCGCAAGCGCGTGGATAAAGGCCTGCTCGGCGGCATGACCGAAGTGCCCACGACCAGCTGGACCGCGCGGATCGACGGCGCCACCACCGATGCGGCAGCCCCATTCCCCGGCGACTGGCGGCGGGCCGGGCGCATTGGCCATGTCTTCACCCACTTCGCGCTCGAACTCGACGTGTTCAAGGCGGAGACCGACAGCGCCGCCCCGGCAGGGCATTTCTGGTCGCTGGCGCATGAAATTTCCGGGGAAGCGCTGCCGACCGTCATGAAAAAGGTAATCGAAGCGGCGATACCGGGCGCGACGAAGAAGCAGCGGCCGCATTGAAAGAGAGAAGAATGACTGAAATCCGCCACATCGTTTTCGACATCGGCAAAGTGCTGATCCACTACGATCCGAACCTGCCTTTCAGCCGCTTGATCCCCGATCCCGACGAACGGAAATGGTTCTTCGACAATGTCTGCACGCATGACTGGAATATCGAGCAGGACCGCGGCCGCAGCTGGGAGGAGGCCGAAGCGCTGGCAATCGCGGAGTATCCCGAGCACGCCGAAAACGTCCGCAATTTCCGCCGGCACTGGCACGAGATGGTGCCTCATGCCTATGAGGACAGCGTCGCCATCATGATCGGCCTGATCGAGAGCGGCCATGACGTGACGATGCTGACCAATTTCGCCGCGGACACGCTTGCCGAGGCCCGCGAGCGTTTCGATTTCCTCAATCGGCCGCGCGGCGTGACCGTTTCCGGCGACATCCGCCAGATCAAGCCGGATCGCGCCATCTATGATCACCACGTCGCCGCGTTCGGCCTCGATCCGGCAGCCACGCTGTTCATCGACGACAGCCAGAAGAATGTCGACGGCGCCAAGGCGGCCGGTTGGCAGGCTGTGCTGTTCACCGACGCCCAGACGCTCAAGGCGGACCTTGAGCGTCTTGGGATCATAGTGTTATTTTAATCACTTCCAGTAACTGGCTGAGACTTCGCATTAACGAATCTGTCGCAACTCAGAAGCCGTCAGGCCCCTGCCCGCTCCATGCCCAGCCGCGCAATGCGGCGAAGCTCGTCGATCGGTGTCAGGCCGCCGCTGCGCTCATAATGCCAGAAGGTCCAGCCATTGCAGGCGTCGAGCCCCTGGACTTCCGCACCGATCTTGTGGATCGACCCGGCACTGTCGCCGATCGCCAGAGTGCCGTCGGCGCGCACCTTTGCCGCCCAGCGCTTCTTGGCGTCGTAGAGCGTGGCGCCGGGTGCCACCAGGCCATTGTCGAGAAGAGTGACGAAGGCGACGCGCGGCTCGGCGCGCTTGCCGGTCAGCACCGTCAGATTGGCGCCGTCGAGCGGCCGGACCGCATCGATCCTGTCCATGGCGGCATCGATATAAGCCTGCTCACGCTCGATGCCGACGAAGTGGCGGCCAAGCCGCTTGGCCACCGCGCCGGTAGTGCCTGAACCGAAGAAGGGGTCGAGCACAATGTCGCCGGGCCTGGTCGAGGCCGTCATGACACGGGCAAGCAACGCTTCCGGCTTCTGCGTCGGATGCAATTTGTCGCCATTGTCGTTCTTCAGGCGCTCGCCGCCGGTGCAGATCGGAAACAGCCAGTCGGAGCGCATCTGAATGTCGTCGTTCGACGCCTTCAGCGCCTCGTAGTTGAATGTGTAACCCTTGCCCTTCTGGTCGCGCGATGCCCAGATCATCGTCTCATGCGCGTTCTGGAAACGGCGGCCACGGAAATTGGGCATTGGATTGGTCTTGCGCCAGACGACGTCGTTGAGGATCCAGAAGCCCAGGTCCTGCATTTTGGCGCCGACCCTGAAAATATTGTGGTAGGAGCCGATGACCCAGATCGTGCCGTTGGGCTTCAACACGCGGCGCGCCGCCAGCAGCCAGGCGCGAGTGAAGGCGTCGTAGGCCTCAAAACTGTCGAACTGGTCCCAATGGTCGTCGACGGCATCGACCTTGGATTGGTCGGGCCGATGCAGATCGCCATCGAGCTGCAGATTGTAAGGCGGATCAGCAAAGATCACGTCGATCGACTTTTCCGGCAGCCGTTCGAGCGCGGCGACGCAGTCGCCCTTCAGGATCGTATCCAGCCACTCGGATTGCTGGGGAGCATCGGAAAGCTCGTCGAGAAGACGCACGGCAGACATTGTGACACCCAAGGCACGCGTTACTGTTTACTCCGCGTTATGGTTACCGATCAGCGTAAATATTCAGTGAAGCAGGCCGCCGAATTTGCGAAGCCCGGCCTGTTGGTGTATGCCGCGCCGCCTGAGCCGTTTGGACCAAAGGCCTCTCGGCATTCCCTTCATCCCGCTTCCCGGATCACCATGCCTCAGCCAGACCTTGTCATCTTCGATTGCGACGGCGTGCTCGTCGATTCCGAAATCATCGCCGCGCGCATCGATGCCGAGCTTTTGACCTCGGCCGGCTACGAGATATCGGCCGAGGAGATTTCCGAGGTCTATGCCGGGCTGACCTTCAAGGACATCATGATGCGGGTCGAGGAAAAGTCCCGTATCCCGTTCCAGGCTTCGCTGATCGACAAGGAGGAACAGCTGGTCGATCGCAGGCTGCGCAGCGACGTGCGTGCCATCGACGGGGCGCATGAGGCGGTCGCCGCGGTAACAGTGCCGCGCTGCGTCTGCTCGAATTCGCGTTCCGAGCGGATCGAATTCATGCTGGAGAAGGTGCATCTTTTGCCGTTCTTTGCCGGCCGGATTTTTTCCTCGCTGGAAACCCCGACCGGGAAAACCAAGCCGGCGCCGGACGTGTTTCGGTTCGCCGCGGAAAAGCTCAAGGCCGATCCTGCCAACACCTTCGTCATCGAGGATTCGGTGCATGGCGTCACCGGCGCCAAAATGGCAGGAATGCGCGTCATCGGCTTCACCGGCGCGGCGCACAGCTATCCCGGCCATGCCGACGCGCTGACCGAGGCCGGCGCCGAAACGGTCATCCGCCGCTGGGCGGAACTGAAAAGCGTGATCGCCGCGCTGTCGGAATGGTCGGCGGACGCCTGAGAGGCCGTCTCCAACCGCCGTGGCGCGAATGCAGCGGCTCAGTTGGTCGCGGCGGTTTTCTTCTTCTTCGGCTTGTTTGTCGCTACTTTCGGAGCGCCCTCGTCATAACCGGCATATGCCTGGTAGTCCTGCGCCGTCGGCTCCGGAACGACGACGTTGGAATCGGTGAAGACGAACTGCGTGGCACTCGAAGGATCGGTGACCTGAACCTGATGGGAGTGAAGCTGCGAATAGAGAACTTCGGTGCCGTGCATCACCGCGATACGGATCGGCATGGTGATGGTGCCGGGGGTGAACATCGGGCCAGGCACGACCTTGCCGGCGACGGCTATCTTCATCGACAAGGAGCCGTTGGCGCGGCTGCAGTCGCGGGTCACATCGGTGATCGAAGCCTGATAAATGATCTTGGCGGAATCGTCCGGCTGGTCGGCGCCTACCGCGTCCGGGGCCGTCTGGGTTGCTTGAGCATCCTGGGCGGCGACGTCGGTTTTCTTCTTCGGCTTCGGACCGCTTTTGGCATAGGTGTTGAAGAAGGCAGTGCCGTCACGCAACGTCACTTTCGGACAATAGGCCTGCAATTGGCTGGAAAGCACCTTGGGGTCCGGTGGCGGTGGTGGCGTCGTATCCTTCTTGCCGAAGCCGAGAATGCCAGTGTCGCCTGATTGGCAGCCCGCGGCGGCAAGCATAAAGCCGGTGAGCGCCAGACCCGCGACAAAACGACCGTTGAATGAATGAAACGCCATGAACTGCACTTCCCTCTCGCAAAGCCGGTGACGTATATCAACCGCGCGGCAAAAATGCGACTTAGCCAGCGCAGAAATCCACCACCCTGCGGCGGGCGAAGATTCCCGGCAGCAATGGAAACGTGACGATGCAATATGTGAGTACCCGCGGGGAAGCGCCCGCGCTTGGATTTTCCGGCGCGGTTCTGGCCGGACTGGCGCGCGACGGCGGGCTTTATCTGCCGAGCGCCTGGCCGCATTTTTCCGTAGCCGAGATCCGCGCCATGCGCGGCCTTGCCTATCCCGATCTGGCCATCCGTGTGCTGTCGCCGTTCCTCGGCGGCGAGATCGCGGCGCCGGTGTTCGAACGGCTGGTGCGCGAAGCCTATGCGACCTTCCGCCATGAGGCCGTCTGCCCGCTGGTGCAGACCGGGCCGAACCGGTTCGTGCTCGAGCTCTTCCACGGCCCGACGCTCGCTTTCAAGGACGTGGCGATGCAGCTTCTCGCGCGGCTGATGGACCATGTGCTGGCCGAGCGCGACCAGCACGCCACCATTGTCGGCGCCACCTCCGGCGACACCGGTGGGGCCGCCATCGATGCCTTTGCCGGGCGCAACCGTACCGACATCTTCGTACTTTTCCCGCACGGCCGCGTCTCGCCGGTGCAGCAGCGGCAGATGACGACCTCGACCGCCGCAAACGTCCATGCATTGGCGATCGAAGGCAATTTCGACGACTGCCAGGGCCTGGTGAAGGACATGTTCAACGACCACGGTTTTCGCGACCGGGTGTCGCTGTCCGGCGTCAATTCGATCAACTGGGCCCGCATCATGGCCCAGATCGTCTATTATTTTTCGTCCGCGCTGTCGCTCGGCGCGCCCGACAGGCCGGTTTCCTTCACCGTGCCGACCGGCAATTTCGGCGACATCTTCGCCGGCTACGCCGCCAAGAAGATGGGGCTGCCGATCGAGCGGCTGATCATAGCCACCAACGACAACGACATTCTGGCACGCACCTTGGCGACCGGCGAATACCGCATGAAGGGGGTCTTTTCGACCACCTCGCCATCGATGGACATCCAGATCTCTTCGAACTTTGAACGCTTGCTGTTCGAGGCGGCCGGCCGCGATGCCTCGACCGTGCGGCGCTACATGGACGGGCTCAAGCAGTCCGGCGCCTTCACTATCGAGGCCGGCGAAATCGGCAAGATCCGCTCCGAGTTCGACGCCGGCCGCGCCACCATGGACGAGGTTGCTGCTACAATCCGCGCCACACTTGCGGCGAGCGGCTATCTGCTCGACCCGCATACGGCCGCAGCCGTGCATGTGGCCGCCGGCAAGGCCGCCGGCGAGGTGCCGATGGTGGTGCTGGGCACTGCGCACCCGGCAAAGTTTCCGGCGGCCGTCGAGGCAGCCAGCGGCGTGTCGCCTGCCCTGCCCGCATGGCTAGACGGGTTGATGACGGCCGAGGAAAAATACACGGTACTTCCATCCGACCTGAAAATGGTGGAAGGTTATGTCGGCCGCCACACGCGGGCGGCGCGTTAGGGAGTAATTGCCATATGGGTGTTGAGGTAAGCCGTCTGTCGAACGGCCTGACAGTCGCCACCGAAACCCTTCCAAGCCTCGAATCCGTTGCCCTTGGCGCCTGGGTCAAGTCGGGCGCACGCAACGAGCGTGACGAAGAGCACGGAATGGCGCACTTGCTCGAGCACATGGCTTTCAAGGGTACCAAACGGCGAAGCGCCTTCGAGATCGCCTCGGAGATCGAGGATGTCGGCGGCGAGATCAACGCCGCTACCAGTGTCGAGACGACCTCCTATTACGCGAGGGTGCTGAGCGACAACGTGCCGCTGGCGGTCGATATCCTTTCCGACATCCTGCAGGAATCCGAATTCGATCCGCAGGAGCTGGAGCGCGAGCAACATGTGATTCTGCAGGAAATCGGCGCCGCTCACGATACGCCCGACGATGTCGTCTTCGATCACTTTACCGAGACCGCCTTCCGCCACCAGACTATTGGCCGCTCGATTCTCGGCACGCCGGAAACCGTCAAATCCTTCACCTCGAAGCAGCTGCACGACTTCATCGAACGGCAGTACGGCGCCGAGAACATGGTGATGGTGGCGGCCGGCGACATCAAGCACGACGATTTCGTGCGCGAGGTCGAAAAGCGTCTCGGCGGCTTCCGCGGCAAGGCCGACGGCACCATCCCGCAATATGCGCAGTATGTCGGCGGCGATTTTCGCGAAGACCGCGACTTGATGGACGCTCAGATCGTGCTGGGTTTCGAGGGTCGTGCCTATCACGTCCGCGACTTCTACGCCTCGCAGGTCCTGTCGATGATCCTCGGCGGCGGCATGTCGTCGCGGCTCTTTCAGGAAATCCGCGAAAAACGCGGCCTGTGCTATTCGGTTTATGCCTTCCACTGGGGGTTCTCCGATACCGGCATCTTCGGCGTCCATGCGGCGACCGGACAAAGCGATATTGCCGAGCTGGTGCCGGTGATCATCGACGAGTTGCAGAAGGCCGGTGAGAACATCCTGCAGGAGGAGCTTGACCGGGCGCGTGCCCAATATCGCGCCGGGCTGATCATGTCGGCCGAAAGCCCGGCAAGCCGCGCCTCGCAGATCGCCAGGCAGTTGCTTCTGTTCGGCAGGCCGATCGCCAAGGAAGAGCTGATGGAGCGGCTGTCGGCGTTGACGGTCGAGCGGCTGACGGACCTGTCGTCGCGGCTGTTTTCGACCAAGCCGACGCTTACAGCTGTCGGGCCGGTGGGTACGCTCGCGCCCTATGAGGCGATCCTCGATTCGCTTTCGGGCACGCAGACCACTGCCCGCAAGCTCGCCGTCTAAGCCTACCCGAGCCTCGTGTTCGCACTCCCCTTCTTTCGCCGCGACCTGCCGGCACTGAAGGGCGACCTTGTCACGCTGCGCGTGCCGCTGACCAACGACTATCGCGAGTGGTCGGTGCTGCGCGGCGAAAGCCGCGCTTTTCTTGAGCCGTGGGAGCCGCGATGGACGCCGGACGAGCTCGACCGCACCGCGTGGCGGCATCGTATCGGCCGCTACCGGGAGGACTACGCGCAGGGGACGGCCATCGCGTTCTTCATCTTCGAGAAAAGCAGCGGCAAGCTTGCCGGCGGTATCACCCTCGGCAATATCCGCCATGGCGTCGCCCAAAGCGGCCATATCGGCTACTGGATCGGCGAGCGCTTCAGCGGCCGCGGCCTGATGACCGACGCCGTCAAGGTGGTAACGCGTTTCGCCTTCGAAACGCTGCGGTTGCACCGGATCGAAGCTGCCTGTATCCCCGACAACGCCCGGTCGATCCGCGTGCTTGAAAAAGCCGGATTCCGGCGCGAAGGACTGCTACGATCCTATCTCAGGATCAACGGCATCTGGCAGGACCATTACCTATACGCCCGGATCGCGGACGATTCGCCGGGCGTTGGAACAAAGGGCTGATTTTGACGAATTTTCTGCGCAACGGGTCGCTGCTTGCCTTTATGCTGGCGGCAATCGTCACGCTCTGTGCGGCATCCTCGGCCTTTGCGGTCGAACCGATCAAGATTGCCCGCGACGACGTGGCGCTCGACCTTTCGGGCGCGGTCGAAATCTACCGCAATCAGGGCGAGAATTTCCAGGTCTCGACGGCACCCGGGCCGGACGGCATCGTGCGGCGCATCGAGGTCGAAGCCAATGACGCGCGCTCGACCGGCGACTGGGCGGTGTTCGCGCTCGCCAACACCACCGACCAGCAGCTCGACAGGCTGATTGTCGCACCACATTTCCGCTTGGTGAATTCCGGCCTGTTCTGGCCGGATCTCGGCTCGACCCGCATTGCCGCGATCACGCCCAGCGAGGGCTTTGCGCTCGACCGCCAGACCAGCCCCGACGCCGACGTGTTCCGGGTAACGCTGAACCCTGGAACGGTGATCACCTTCATCGCCGAGCTGGCCTCGCCCAAGCTGCCGCAGGTCTATCTGTGGGACCCTGAATCCTACAAGGACTCGGTCAATTCCTACACGCTGTTTCGTGGCATCGTCATCGGCATCGCCGGCCTGCTGGCGCTGTTCCTGACCATTCTTTTCGTCGTCAAGGGGACCTCGATGTTCCCGGCAACGGCGGCCCTTGCCTGGGCGGTGCTTGCCTATATCTGCGTCGATTTCGGCTTTCTCAACAAGATCATAGAAATCTCACCGGGCAATGAGCAGATGTGGCGCGCCGGAACGGAGGTAGCGCTTGCGGCGACCTTCGTGGTGTTCCTGTTTGCCTATCTCAACCTCAACCGGTGGCACGGCCATTTCAGCTACGGCGCACTGGTCTGGATTCTCGGGCTGGTGCTGATCGCCGGCGTCGCCATCGTCGATCCGGCGGTTGCCGCCGGCATTGCCAGGCTGTCCTTCGCCGCCACCGCGCTGACCGGGCTCGGCCTGATCATCTTCCTCGGTATACGCGGTTACGACCGCGCCATCATGCTGGTGCCCAGTTGGGTGATGGTGCTGCTGTGGCTATGTGGATCGTGGATGGCGATCACCGGTATGCTCGACAACGATATCGCCCAGCCGGCGCTGGGCGGCGGGCTGATTCTCATCATTCTGCTGATCGGCTTCACCGTGATGCAACACGCTTTTGCCGGCGGCGCCCTGCATCAGGGCCTGTTCTCCGACCTCGAGCGGCAGGCGCTGGCGGTTGCCGGATCGGGCGATACTGTGTGGGACTGGGACGTGCTGCGCGACCGCGTCGTCACTCGTCCCGACGTCAGCATCCAGCTCGGGCTGGCGCCCAACAGCCTCGGCGGCCCTGCCCGCAACTGGCTGCCGGTGCTGCATGCCGACGACCGCGACACGTTTCGCACGACGCTCGACGTGGTGCTCGAACACCGGCGCGGCCGGGTGTCGCAGAATTTCCGCCTGCGCGGCGCCGACGGGCACTATCACTGGTTTTCGTTGCGCGCCCGGCCGGTGATCGGATCGGACGGCGAGGTGATCCGCTGCGTCGGCACCATGGTCGACGTGACGGAGCAGAAAAAGTCTGAGGAACGGCTGCTGCACGACGCCGTGCACGACAATCTGACCGGCCTGCCGAACCGCGAGCTGTTCATGAACCGGCTGGAGGCGATCATCTCGATCGCGCGGACGGAAGAGAAGGTCCGTCCGACCGTCTTCGTCATCGACATCGACCGCTTCAAGCAGGTCAATGACGGGCTCGGCATCTCGGCCGGCGATACCATCCTGCTCACCATTGCGCGCCGGCTGCACCGGCTGCTCAAACCGAAGGATTCATTGTCGCGCTTTGCCGGCGACCAGTTCGCGCTGATGCTGCTTTCCGACCAGGACCCGGCCCGCATCGCGGCCGTCGCCGACGCCATCAAACATGCGATCAACAACCCGATCACCTTCGCCAAGCGCGAGATCGTGCTGACCGCCTCGATCGGGCTGATCACCTGGACCTCGGCGCAGACTTCTGCCGAGGACATGGTCAAGGACGCCGAGCTCGCCATGCATCAGGCCAAGCGTTTCGGTGGCGACAGGATCGAGCCGTTCCGGCCCGCCTTCCGCACCGTCGGCACCGACCGGCTGCAGTTCGAGTCCGATCTGCGTCGCGCCATCGAACGGCGTGAATTCACGCTCGCCTACCAGCCCATCGTGCGGCTGGAAGACGGCAGCGTTGCCGGATTCGAAGCGCTGCTGCGCTGGGACCATCCGCGCCGCGGCATGATCCCGCCAGCGGATTTCATCCCGGTCGCCGAAAACTGCGGGCTGATCGTGCAGCTTGGCCTGTTTGCCATGCAACAGGCTGCCGAAGACCTGGCGGGGTGGCAAAAGCAGATCGGCGATGCGCCGCTGTCGGTTTCGGTCAATCTGTCCAGCCGTCAACTCATCCGCCGCGACCTGGTCAGCGACGTCCGCTCGGTGATCGCGCGGGCCAATCTGAAGCCGCGCTGCTTCCGGCTCGAACTCACCGAATCGCTGGTGATGGACAATCCCGAGCAGACCGCTCATGTGCTGACCAAGCTGAAGCAGCTTGGCATCGGCCTGTCGCTGGACGATTTCGGCACCGGCTATTCATCGCTGGCCTATCTGACGCGCTTCCCCTTCGACACCATCAAGATCGACAAGAGCTTCGTCGACGACGCGACGCCGAAACGCGCGGTGCTGCTCAAATCCATGGTCAACATGGCGCATGAGCTCGGCCTTTCGGTTGTCGCCGAAGGCATTTCGGACGAGAGCGATGCGCTGGAGCTGCGGCAGATGGGCTGCGAATACGTGCAGAGCTTCATGTTCGGCGCGCCGATGCCGGGCGACCAGGTGCTGAAGACGCTGAAGGAACAGTACCCGCTGACTCAGGCGTGACAAGTTTCGGGACGTGATGAGGTTCAGGCGTGACCGGCAGCCAGGCTGAGATGCGCGAGATCGATGCCGATCGAGGCAAGTATCCGGTCGTATTTGCGGTCGATGTCGGCGTCGAACAGAAGCTCGGCACTTGCCGGGCAAGTCAGCCAACCATTCTCGACGATCTCGTTTTCAAGCTGGCCCGCACCCCAGCCGGCATAGCCGAGCGCCATCAGAGCCCGCCGGGGTCCGCGGCCGGAGGAGATGGCGCGCAATATGTCGACGGTCGCGGTCAGGCAGACGTCGTCGGACACGGCGAGCGAGGATTCCACCCGGTAGTCGCCCGAATGCAGGACGAAGCCGCGGCTGCGATCCACCGGTCCGCCATTGCGCACGACGAAGTCGCGCGCCGGCGCCGGCAGGCGAATTGCCTCCAGCTCGTTCATGATGCCGAGTTGCACGAGCAGGTCCGGAAACAGCATTTGCTGCGTCTGGTTGATGATCAGCCCCATCGCGCCTTCGTCGCTGTGCGCGCAAATGTAGATGACGGAGCGCGTGAAGCGGTCGTCCTTCATGCCGGGCATGGCAATCAGGAACTGGTCGTCGAGAAAGCCGGGTCCTGCGGCCGTCTTTTTATGGCGTAACAAATCCATGACCACAGCGTAACGCGTTTCCAGGGCGCCGAAAAGATGGGCGGCGCCCGATTTGATCAGGCTCATAAGCCGAAGGTCACGCAAATATGATGCCGGCGGCGTCATGAAATCATTGTGCGGCCATCAACAGACGATCAAATCATCGCCATGCAAAGCTTGAAAATCCTGCTGCTTAGCGTGGCCATTGGATCGGCGACCGGCCTCCCCGCCTCAGCCTCCTCGTCGGCCTGGTACAACAGCGAAGGCGGCAGGGTGCGGCTGGTGACGAGCGGCAAAGCCGACGAGGCCGGGCGTCTCCAGGGCGTCCTCGACATTGCGCTGAAGCCCGGCTGGAAGACCTATTGGCGCGACCCGGGCGATGCGGGCGTGCCACCACAGATAGACGTCTCGGCCAGCACCAACATTGCCGACGCGACGCTTTCGTTTCCGCCGCCGCAGCGCCATGATGACGGCTATGGCAAATGGGCCGGCTACGACCACCCGGTTTCGTTGCCGGTGACGTTCACGCTTGCCGCGCCCGGCCAGCCGGCCGTCATCGATGCGGACATCTTCCTCGGCATTTGCGAAACCATCTGCATCCCGGTGCAGACAAGGCTGACCGTCGATCCCGGCGCCGATCCCGACAACGCCGAGGATGCGGCACTGGTCAAGGCAGGCTTTGCAACCCTGCCCGCCACGGCAACGCCCGATTTCGGCATAAACGTACTGCCGGGCGACCACGAAACGCTGATTGTCGAAGCGAGCTTTCCGGGCACTCCCGAGGCCGCCGACTTCTTCGTTGCCGGCGAACGCGACTACATGTTCGGTGCCCCGGCGCGCAGCGAAAAGGATGGCAAGCTGATCTTTACGGTGCCGATCCTCGACAGGCCGTCGACAACGCCAACCGATGGCGGCCTTCACTACACACTGACAAGTGCCGCTGGCGCGGTCGAAGGCCTGCTGCCTTTTCCGTGATGCCAACGTCTGGACGGTTGCCGGGCGCGCCTTAGTTCGCTATCGCAAGGACACTCCCTTTCCATTCTCAAGCGAGGACCATCATGACGATCTCCGTTGGCGACAAACTGCCCAATGCGACGTTCAAGACAATGACCGCCGACGGTGCAAAGCCGATCACGACGGGCGAGATATTCTTAGGAAAGAAGGTCGTGCTGTTTGGCGTTCCAGGCGCCTTCACGCCGACCTGCAGCAACAATCATCTGCCGGGCTACCTGGATAATTACGACGCTATCCTGGCGCGCGGCGTCGATACTATCGCCGTCGTCTCGGTCAACGATGTTCACGTCATGGGGGCCTGGGCCCGCTTCAGCGGCGGTGAAGGCAAAATCCTTTATCTTGCCGATGGCAATGGCGATTTCGCCAAATCGGTCGGTCTCGACGCCGACCTCTCCGGCGGCGGCATGGGGCTGCGCTCGAGGCGTTTTTCGATGATCGTCGATGACGGCAAGGTCACCTCGCTCAATGTCGAGACAAAGCCCGGCGTCGACGAATCCGGCGCTGCTCACATTCTCGGACAGCTTTCCGTCTTGGCGACAGCATAGGCCAGGGACGGCGGCGGTCGCCTTCGAGCGCTGCGCGTCGAAAGGATGCTGCCTTTGCATCGGCGCATGATCCTTCCGAAAGCCGACCCGGTTTTCAGGGCCATGCGTCGGCCCTTCGGGACTGCTTGCTTCTGGGGACCTGGATTATGTCTGACATCTTTTGGCGCGCTGTCGCGATCGGTATCGGCGCAACCGCGCTTATGGATGTCTGGGCGATTTTCCTGAACAGGGCGTTTGCTCAGCCGCGGCCGAACTGGGGGCTGGTCGGCCGCTGGGTCTGGCATCTCAGGGAAGGCAAGGTCTTCCATGACGACATTGGCGAGGCCTCGCCCTATGCGCATGAATCAGCGCTTGGCTGGGCCTTTCATTATGCTGTCGGCATCGTCTACGGCATCATATTGGTCGTGCTGGCCGGAACGGCCTGGCTCGCCGCGCCGACCTTCCTGCCGGCCTTTGTCCTCGGCATCGTCACCGTCGGCGCCGGCTGGTTTCTGCTGGCGCCCGGCATGGGTGCCGGCTGGGCCGCTTCGAAGCGGCCCAACCCGATGCAGATCCGCGCCCTCAATCTTGTGTCGCACACGGTGTTCGCGCTCGGACTGTTCGGCACTGCGCTGCTGATCCGCTAAGCGTCTACGGCTGTACCGGCCCGTCGATCGGCTGCCATCCGTGGATAACGCGGCGTGCATCGATATCGTACGCGAAGTAGTTGCCGCCGCCCGCTGGCTGATCCGCCTGGCGGCTGATTTCCCGGCCGCTGAGGCAGAGCAGCAGGAGCGTTCCGACGCCGCCATGGCCCACGAAAGCAATGTCGTCCGCGTCGGCGGTGCCGAGCACGGCGTCGATCTCGCTCACGATGCGATGCTGGGCATCGATGGCCCGCTCCCATCCGCAAATGCTCTTGTGTGGATTGGCGAAGAACTGGTCCGCGACCGCTTCGAACTCCGGCGGCGGTAAAAATCCCGTTGCCGATCGGTCGTTCTCGTGCATCCGTTCCCTCACCTCGACCACAAGGCGGAGATGCCTTGCGACGATCTCGGCGGTTTCCATCGCCTTGCGTTCAGCCGACGACACGATCCGCCGGATCGACCCAACCCAGGGCTGATCGAGCATTGCAACCGTTCTCGCTCGTCCGATATCGGACAGCCCCCATTCGGGCACGGGAATGGTGGCATCGACCTGAACTTGGGGATGGGTGACATAATACAGAACCGGCACGATCGAGGTTCCCTGCCTGAGAGCGAGCCAGATCCTGGAACTCAATAGCTCTGGGTCGAGCGCCGCGCCTTCGCGACTGCCGGCTGTTTTGCCTGCTCGGCTGGCTTTGGCGGCGCGGCAGGCTTGACCGGACCTTTCTTGAACGGCGCCATGCCTTCACGCGCGAGTTGGTCGGCGCGCTCGTTCTCGACATGGCCGTCATGGCCCTTGACCCAGTTCCAGGTCACCTTGTGACGCTTGTTGGCCTCGTCCAGCGCCTGCCAGAGTTCACCGTTCTTGACCGGCTTCTTGTCGGCGGTCTTCCAGCCGTTCTTCTTCCAACCGTGGATCCACTTGGAAATGCCGTCCATGACGTATTTGCTGTCGGTATGAAGGTCGACCGTGCAGGGTTCCTTCAACGCATTCAGCGCCGAGATGGCAGCGAGCAGCTCCATGCGGTTGTTGGTCGTCTCCGCCTCGCCGCCGGAAAGCTCCTTGGTGGTGCCGTTGAAGCGCAGGATCGCGCCCCAGCCGCCAGGGCCGGGATTGCCCGAACAGGCACCGTCGGTGAAAATCTCAACGTGTTTGCTCATGCCAATCCATATTCCGAGGGAGACCTGATCGCCCGATGGAATCGCATCCTGCGGATATACTCGGTCGGGTCGCGTTTCATCACCAGCCCGCCGTCCGGAACCGTCAGCCAGTCATAGAGCCGGGTCAGCATGAAGCGCAGCGCCGAGCCGCGCGCCAGCATCGGCAGCGCAGCCTTCTCGTCGCTGCTCAACGGCCGCACGCTTTGGTAGCCGGCAAGCAGCGCCGTGCCCTTGGTCAGATTGAAGGAAAAATCCTTCTCGAAACACCAGGCGTTGAGGCAGGTGGCGACGTCATAGGCGTAGAGATCGTTGCAGGCGAAATAGAAGTCGATCAGCCCGGACAATTTTTCGCCGAGGAAAAAGACATTGTCCGGGAAAAGATCGGCATGGATGATGCCTTGCGGCAGACCCTTCGGCCAGTTCCGCTCGAAGTCGGCGAAATCGGCATCGACCTCGGCGGCCAGTCCCGGCTCGACCTCGTCGGCGCGCGCGCGGGCGGCGTTCCATAGCTTGCGCCAGCCATCGATGGCAAGGGCGTTCGGACGGGTCATCGGGAAGTCCGCCCCGGCAAGATGTAGTGCCGCCAGCGCCTTGCCGACCTCTGCGCAATGCGCGGCCGTCGGCCGCCGCAGCGACAGGCCTTCGAGAAAGGTGATGATGACCGCCGGCCGGCCGGCAAGCGTTCCAATCACACCGCCATCATGCGCGGTGACCGGGAGCGGGCACGAAATGCCCTTTCTTGCGAGGTGGGCCATGAGGCCGAGAAAGAACGGCAGGTCAGCCTTGTCGACGCGCTTCTCGTAAAGCGTCAGGATGTAGGAGCCGCTGCTGGTGTGCAGTAAAAAATTCGAGTTTTCGGTGCCTTCGGCGATGCCCTTGTAGGACAAGAGATCGCCGACCGGATAGTTCTTGAGGAAGGCGCCGAGCTCGCCCTCATTGACGTCGGTATAGACGGCCATGGTCCCTACGCGGCCCCATTGACGAAGGCCATGTCGGCCGCCGTCAGTTCGACATCGCGCAGCACCCGCATCACTGGAAAATCCTCCGTTTCCGTCGCCGTCACCGCCAGCTCGATGGTTACGTCGAAGCGCTGCCGGAAGGCATCGACGATCTCGTCGACGATGATCTCCGGAGCTGACGCACCGGCCGACAGTCCGAGCGTCGAAATGCCGGCAATGTCCGTCCACGGGATTTCCGAGGCGCGCTGCACGAGAAGCGACATCGAGGCGCCGGCGCGCTCGGCCACTTCGACAAGACGCCGCGAATTGGACGAGTTGGGGGCGCCGACGACCAGGAAGAGATCGGCGCCGGCCGCGGTCTCCTTGACCGCCTCCTGGCGGTTGGTGGTGGCGTAGCAGATCGATTCCGCCGCCGCTGCATGCAACTCGGGAAAACGTTGCTGCAGGGCGCGGATGATGCCGGCGGTGTCCTCGACCGACAGCGTCGTCTGGGTAACGAAGCCGAGCGCTTGCGGGTCGGCGGGCACGAAGCTTGCGGCGTCGGCTTCCGTCTCGATCAGCGTGACCGCACCATCCGGCAACTGGCCCATCGTGCCGATCACCTCCGGATGCCCTGCGTGGCCGATCAAAAGCACGTGGCGGCCAAGCCGCTGATGGCGCATCGCCTGCTTGTGAACTTTTGAGACCAGTGGGCAAGTCGCGTCGAGATAGAACAGGTTGCGGGCCTGGGCGTCGGCCGGCACCGATTTCGGCACGCCATGCGCCGAAAAGACGACTGGGCTCTGGCGATGCTCGGGCGGAATCTCGGAGAGCTCCTCGATGAACACCGCACCGAGGCTTTGCAGCCCTTCGACGACGTAGCGGTTGTGCACGATCTCGTGGCGGACATAAACCGGCGCGCCGTATTTCTTCAGCGCCAGCACGACGATCTGAATGGCACGGTCGACGCCGGCACAAAAGCCGCGCGGCTGGCAGAGCCGGATGGTCAGCGGTGGCTTTGTCTGAAGCATGATTGCGGGCCGGTTGATCGGATCGTGACTGAACTCAAGGCGCGAAATGAAGTGTGCTGCCCTGCCCTGTCAAGGGTAGTGGCGGCGATCATTGGTCTTTCGCCGGACGGCGGAACCAGGAGATGAGGACGCCAGCAAGCGCCGCGGCAAGGCCGTACCAGGTTATCGCATATTGCAGATGGCTGTTCGGCAGGTCGATGACGGTGACGCCGCCGACCGGCAGCCCGCCGGGGTTGGACGTGGCGTTCGCATCGATGAAGATCGGCACCAACCCGGCGCCGGCCGGCAGGCCGGCGCTCGAGGCCATCGCGTCACGATCCTTCCAGTAGAAGATGTTCTTCCCAGGATCATTGTCGGGAAGCATCATCGAGGGCTTGGCCGGCAGTGGGTTGCGGGCGAGCCCAGTCACCGTCACTTTGCCCGTCACCTGTCCCCGCGGCCGCTTGGCGGGGGCTTTAAAATCGTAAGGCACGAAGCCGCGGTTGATCAGCACGAAACGGCCATCATCGAGCTGCAGCGGCGTGAAGACATCGAAGCCGGACTGGCCTTCCCAGGTAGCGAGGAAATGCCGTTCGCCTCGATGCAGGAAAGCGCCGGTCACCGTCACCGGCGTGTAGTCCACGTCGCCGGTGGCGCCAAACCGCTTTTCGACTTCGGCCAGCGGCACAGGCGCCGAATGCGTGCGCTGGTCGATCGTCTGCAAAAGACCCTCTTTCCAGTGCAGGCGCTGAACCTGCCAGGTGCCGAGCGCCAGCAGGATCAAAAACAGGACGATACCCAAGCCGAGCGCCAATGCGCGCTTCGGCCGCGAATGGCCGACCACCGAATCGAAGGCCTCGCTCATTCGCCGCGGTCCAGCCGGCCCTCGGCCGCCTGGTTGCGGTATTGCAGCGTCAGCAGCACGCCCTTGATCAGCCTGAGCGCCGCCAGGCAAAGCACCAGCGTCAACGGAATCCATAGCAACAGGTGCAGCCAGAGCGGCGGATTGAGCGTCACCTCCATCCACAGCGCCAGGCCGACGACGATGAAGCCGATGATCAGGATAACGAACACCGCCGGCCCGTCACCGGCATCGGCGAAGGAATAATCGAGGCCGCAATTGGTGCAGCGATTGCCGACCGTGAGGAACCCGGAGAACAGCTTGCCCTCGCCACAGCGGGGGCAGCGGCCATGCAGGCCGGCCGAGATCGGATCGATTGGTGGCCAGATTGCCTTGTCGTCGCTCATGCAATTCCTTGAAGCATGACCTCGTCCGAAAACCGGTCCGCTTTTTGCTACGCTGACCTTCGGTTCGGGATCACGCTTATGCAATCTTACTGCGGTTAGCCGCAAAAGATAAGGCGGCCACGTCGCCGCAGCCGCCTTGTCGATTACCCTCAAGCAGTTGTCAGTGCGGTTCGATCATCGCGCCGTTCGAGGCCCAGACATAGATCGAGGCGAACAGGAACAGCCACACCACGTCGACGAAGTGCCAGTACCAGGCGGCCGCCTCGAAGCCGAAATGCTGCTTGGGCGTGAAGTCGCCCTTCACGGCGCGGATCAGGCAGACAGCCAAGAAGATAGTGCCGATGATGACGTGGAAACCATGGAAGCCGGTCGCCATGAAGAAGGTGGCGCCGTAGATCGAATCCCTGAAGCCGAACGGCGCGTGCATGTATTCGTAGGCCTGCACCATGGTGAACAGCATGCCGAGGCCGACGGTCAGCACCAGGCCGTTGATCAGCCCCTTGCGGTCGCCGTGGATGAGCGAGTGATGCGCCCAGGTCACCGTGGTGCCCGACAGAAGCAGGATGACGGTGTTGTAAAGCGGCAGGTGGAACGGGTCGAGAACTTCGATGCCCTTGGGCGGCCAGACGCCGCCGGTGAAGGCGGTGCGGGCGTATTGATGGACCTCGCCCGGAAACAGGCTGGCGTCGAAGAAGGCCCAGAACCAGGCGACGAAGAACATCACCTCGGAGGCAATGAACATGATCATGCCGTAGCGCAGATGCAGCGACACGACGCGGGTGTGGCGACCCTCATGCGCCTCCTTGATGGTGTCAGACCACCAGGCGAACATTGTGTAGATGACGATCAAAAGGCCAATGAAGAACAGCCACGGATTGGCGATGTTGAAGCCGAAAATCGGGAAATCGCCGCCCTTGAGATACTGCATATAACAGACGCCGCCGATCGCGGTCACCAGCGCTCCGACGGAGCCCAGAAAAGGCCACGGGCTCGGGTCGACGAGATGATAGTCATGCTGTGGTTTTGCGTGTGCGTCTGCCATATCAACCCCCGAGGCTTGCTTCGGTATCTGAAATCTTGTTGCGGCGGCCGTCGGCCGGCACCGATGATGCGACCGGCTTGGTCTTGTCGACCGGGAACATCGTGTAGGACAGGGTAATCGTCCTCAAATCCTTCAATTCCGGCGCGTTGACGATGTCGGGATCGACATAGAACACGACCGGCATGTCCAGCGTCTCGCCCGGCTTCAGCGTTGTGTCGGTGAAGCAGAAACACTCGACCTTGTTGAAGTAAGGCCCGGCCAGTTCCGGCTGCACGTTGAAGGTGGCGCGTCCGGTGATGGGCCGGCTGAATTTGTTCGTCGCGCTGTAATGCGCCTCGGCGGTTTCGCCGATCTTGATGGTGATCGAGCGGGCGACCGGCTGGAATTGCCAGGGAACGCCGACGGTGTTGGCATCGAAGCGGATGGTGATGTCGCGGTCGAGCACCCGATCGGCATATTGCTGGGTCGCCCGTTTGACGGTGCCGCCGTAGCCTGTCGCCTGGCAGAACATCGCATAGAGCGGCACCGCGGCGTAGGCCATGCCGATCATGCCGCCGAAGAAGGCGATGCAGACGCCGGCGACAACGCGGTTCGTATTCTTCTTCGCAGGATCGGTGACTGTTTGCCTGGTCATATTCAGCTCACATCGAGCCGGTGAGACTGTGACCAAATTTCACGATGGTCGCGACGTAGAATATGACGACCAGCGCCGCCAGCGCGAAACCGATTGCGGCCGAGCGATTGCGGCGGGCCTTCTGCTGACGTTCGGTCAGCGTGACCAGTTCAAGCTTCTTTTCGACCATGCTCATGCTCCACCGATGGTCAGCGCGCGCGCGACGACGCAATCGCCAAGGTAGGCGGCGAAGATGGCGAAGAGATAGAGCAGCGAATAGCCGAACAAGGCCTTGGCCGGCTTCATCGCCCGATCGTCATCGGCCATTTGCAGCACCTTCCACGCATACCAGACGAAGCCGGCGCCGAGCAGCAATGCAACGATGCCATAGACCGGCGTGGTGAACCCGAGAACCCAGGGCAGCACGCCAACCGGCGCGAGGACCAGCGCATAGGCAAAGATCTGGCGTCTGGTCGAGGCCTGGCCGGCAACATTCGGCATCATCGGAATGCCTGCCTTCGCATAGTCCTCCGACTTGAAGAGCGCGAGCGCCCAGAAGTGCGGTGGCGTCCACAGGAAGATGATCAGGAACAGCACCAAGCTTTCGAGGCTGACCGATCCGGTTGCCGCCGCCCAGCCTATGACCGGCGGAATGGCACCGGCAGCCCCGCCGATGACGATGTTCTGCGGCGTCCAGCGCTTCAGCCACATCGTATAGATAACGGCATAGAAAAAGATGGTGAAGGCCAGAAGCGATGCTGCCAACCAGTTGACCAGCACGCCCAGCGTCATCACCGACAGAACCGACAGCACCAGCCCGAAACTCAATGCCTCGCCTGGCCGGATGCGGCCGGCCGGCACGGGACGGCCGGCGGTGCGCGTCATCACCGCATCGATATCTGCGTCATACCACATGTTGAGCGCACCGGAGGCGCCGGCGCCGATGGCAATAGCCAGGATTGCGATCACCGCCAGCAGCGGATTGATGGTCACCGGGGCGGCGACCATGCCGACAAACGCAGTGAACACCACCAGCGACATGACGCGCGGCTTCAGCAGGGCGAAGAAATCGCCCGCCGTCGCTTCCGACATGCGGAAGCCCGGCTCGTCAATCAGTCTGTCTTCGGCAAGGGCCATGCGTACTTAAAGTCCATCATTCCGTTGGCCAAAACCACCGGGCGGGCCGGCGGTTCCGTATTAAGGAGGCAACCGCCTACTTGATCTTCGGCAACTGTTCCCACTGGTGGAACGGCGGCGGCGAAGGCAGCTGCCATTCCAGCGTGGTCGCACCCTCGCCCCAAGGATTGGCTCCGGCGACCCGCTTCTTCTGGAACGCCTCGAAGACGCCGAAGAGGAAGATGACGACGCCGACAGCCGAGATGTACGAGCCGTAGGACGACACCATATTCCAGCCGGCGAAGGCATCCGGATAGTCGATATAGCGACGCGGCATACCGGAGAGACCGAGGAAGTGCTGCGGGAAAAAGACCAGGTTGACGCCGACGAAAGTGACCCAGAAGTGGGTGTTGGCGATCACTGGCGAATACATGTAGCCGGTCATCTTCGGGAACCAGTAGTACCAGCCAGCGAAGATGGCGAAGACCGCGCCCAGTGACAGCACGTAGTGGAAGTGCGCGACCACGAAATAGGTGTCGTGCAGCGGGCGGTCGAGACCGGCATTGGCCAGTTGCACGCCGGTGACGCCGCCAACGGTGAACAGGAAGATGAAGCCGATCGCCCACAGCATCGGGGTCTTGAGCGAAATCGACCCGCCCCACATAGTGGCGATCCACGAGAAGATCTTCACACCCGTCGGCACCGCGATGACCATGGTGGCAAAGACGAAATAGCGCTGGGTGTCGAGCGACAGGCCCGTCGTGTACATGTGGTGGGCCCAGACGATGAAGCCCACCGCGCCGATGGCGACCATCGCATAGGCCATGCCGAGATAGCCGAACACCGGCTTCCTGGAAAAGGTCGAGATGATATGGCTGATGATGCCGAAACCCGGCAGGATCAGGATATAGACCTCCGGATGGCCGAAGAACCAGAACAGGTGCTGGAACAGGATCGGATCGCCGCCGCCGTCCGGGGCGAAGAAGGTAGTGCCGAAATTGCGGTCGGTCAAAAGCATGGTGATGCCGCCGGCCAACACCGGCAACGACAGCAGCAGCAGGAAGGCGGTGATCAACACCGACCAGGCGAACAGCGGCATCTTGTGCATGGTCATGCCGGGCGCGCGCATGTTGAAGATGGTGGTGATGAAGTTGATGGCGCCAAGAATCGAGGAGGCGCCGGCGATGTGGATTGAAAGGATCGCCAGGTCCATGGCCGGTCCGGGCTGGCCCGATGTCGACAGCGGCGGATAAAGCGTCCAGCCGCCGCCGACGCCATAGGCGCCAGGCGCACTCGGGACGAAGGCCGAGATAATCAGCAGGATGAAAGCCGGCGGCAGCAGCCAGAACGAGACGTTGTTCATGCGGGGGAACGCCATGTCCGGTGCGCCGATCATGATCGGCACCATCCAGTTGGCAAAGCCGCCGATCAGCGCCGGCATCACCATGAAGAAGATCATGATCAGGGCATGCGCCGTGGTGAAGGCATTGTACATGCTCTTGCCGCCGTCGATGGCGGCGTCACCGTTCATGCCGTAGACCATCTGTGCGAGGCCGGTGAAGATCTGGATGCCCGGCTCCTGCAATTCCATGCGCATGACGACCGACAAGGCGCCACCGATGCAGCCCGCCATGATCGCGAAGATCAGATAAAGCGTACCGATGTCCTTGTGGTTGGTCGAATACACCCACCGGACCCAGCCATGATACGGCTTGTGGTCGTGGTCGTCGTGAGCTGCAGCGTCTGCCATGGTCGGCTCCGTTCCCTGAATCTTTATCTGGTCGCGGCATTAGTTGCCGGCGGCCGCTACCTTGTTCGTGGCATCGACCGCGGCCATCAGCGCCTTGTTGGCGCCAGGAAGGTCGGTCTTGGCTGCCGCCAGCCAGGTCTTGTATTGCGCATCGGAGACGACGCGAATGGCGATCGGCATGAAGGCGTGATCCTTGCCGCAGAGTTCCGAGCACTGGCCGTAATAGAGGCCTTCCTTGTCGGCCTTGAACCAGACCTCGTTGATGCGGCCCGGAACCGCGTCGGTCTTGATGCCGAAGGACGGCATGGCAAAGGCGTGAATGACGTCGGTCGCCGTCACCAGCACGCGGGTCATGGTGTTGACCGGCACCACCATCTCATTGTCGACGGCAAGCAAGCGTGGATAGACGGCGCGATCTTCCTTGCCGGCAGCAGTCCTATCGGCATCCTGAAGAATCGCGGAATTGAAGGAAAGCGTGTTGTCGATCTGGTATTCGTAATCCCAATTCCACTGATTGCCCGTCGCCTTGACGGTCAGCTTGGCTTCTTCCGGCGGCGTGTATTGCGCGGTCAGCAGCTGAAACGAGGGAATGGCGAGACAGAGCAGGATAACGACGGGACCGACAGTCCAGATGACCTCGATCAGCGTGTTGTGGCTGGTGCGCGACGGGGTCGGGTTGACGCTCGCCCGGAACCTCAAAATGCAGTAGGCGATCAGAAAAAGCACCAAGGCGGTGATCACAATGATGAACGCGAACGAATAGTTCCCGAACCACTCGATCTGCCTCATAATGTCGGTCGCCGGAGGCTGAAAACTGGTCTCCCAAGGTTGGGGCTGGGCTGCATGAGCGGATGCAGCGGCAAACAACGTGGCGGCACTAGCTATGATTTTGGCGGTTGCCAGGAATTTTCTCATCGCCCTCGTCATCTCCCAGTTCCTCGCGATCGGACCGCAAGAATGTCGAACAATGCCGGGACGGGAATCCCGGACAATTCAAGGCTGGTTCAAACCATACTCTATTTCCCTCCGCAAGAAAGGAGCGCCGGAACTCGTGCGGCATTTTTGCGCGCAAGCGCGGCGGTGGCTTCGTGCGGTGGCCGCTCGTCGCGAATCACCGAAGCGGCATCCGTGCAGAATGAGCCGCGCGGCGCGCGGAGCCGTCGCAATTAGGGCGAAATTGGCACGGAAAAGCGCCTTGTCGCCTTTGTCGGGGCAGATCGCCGGGGTCTCGTCCTTTACTTGGGTTTAGCGCGGCTTAAAGTGCCGTGATTCGCAATGGAGCCGTCATGAACGTTTGGCTTTCGAGAACCTTGGCGAAGGTCATCCTTGTTGCCGCCGCAATAGCCTTGTCCGGCGTCGGCCTGGCCAATGCCGCGCAGCCAAGCGGCACGGTGAAGTCGACGCATGGAGCGTGGTCGATCATCTGCGATACGCCGGCCGGCGCTACGTCCGAACAATGCGTGATGATGCAGAATGTCGTCGCCGAGGACCGCCCGGAAATGGGTCTTTCCGTCGTCGTGCTGCGTACAGCCGACAACAAGGCCGAGATCCTGCGCGTGCTGGCGCCGCTCGGCGTGCTGTTACCCAACGGCCTTGGCCTCAATGTCGACGGCAAGGATATCGGCCGCGCCTATTTCGTGCGCTGTTTCCAGGACGGCTGCTATGCCGAGGTCATCCTGGAAAAGCCGCTGCTCGATACGCTGAAGACCGGGACGTCCGCCACCTTCATCGTCTTCCAGACGCCGGAAGAGGGCATCGGCATTCCCGTCGACCTCAAGGGTTTCGCCGACGGCTTCGCCGCCCTGCCTTGAGACTGCACGTTTGACGTTGAAACTGCTCGATCTGGACGACTTCGAGATATTCAAGCGAATTCGCCTGGAGGCTTTGCGCGCTGCGCCCGAAGCCTTCGCCAGCAGCGCAGCGGAATGGGAGAATCTTCCCGACGAAGAATGGCGGCGGCTGATGAACAACCCGGTCGTCGTCAGCTTTCGGGGCGGGGACCTGTCGGCATAATGGGCCTGATGCGCCAGCAGGCCAGCAAGATGGCGCACCGCGCGACCGTCGTCATGGTCTATTTGCGCGACAGCGAGCGTGGCGGCGGATACGCCGTCGGGATGCTCAATCTGCTGCTCGATCACGCCCGAGCATCGGGCATAAGGCAGGTCGAGTTGGCTGTAAGCTGAAAATCCAGCGGCCATACGATTCTATCAACGAGAAGGTTTTCACGAAATAGGCTGCATACCCGCCGGCTTTCTTCATGGAGGCCGGGAGATCGACGAAATCATGATGGCACGCCGCTTGATTTAGGATCGTGCTCCACCGTGAAGTTGCCGAACGGCGCCCCGGCGCCTACATGCCGTAAAATCAATTATTGAAGGGCCTGCGCCATGAACAGCCTGATCGGCCAATTCGACATTTCCGACGATCGCATCAAGCAGATCGTCGCCGAGACCATCAATGGTGCCGACGACGGCGAACTGTTCCTCGAATACAGCGAAAGCGAAGCGCTGATGTTCGACAATGGCAAGCTGAAGACCGCGAATTTCAACACCGACCAGGGTTTCGGCCTGCGCGCCGTCGCCGGCGAAGCCAGCGGCTACGCCCATTCC
The DNA here is from genome assembly GCF_040323155.1 of Mesorhizobium sp. M0060. Lineage (NCBI taxonomy): Bacteria > Pseudomonadati > Pseudomonadota > Alphaproteobacteria > Hyphomicrobiales > Phyllobacteriaceae > Mesorhizobium > Mesorhizobium sp. M0060. The sequence continues at coordinate 22,417 of NZ_JAMYUP010000018.1, read as the reverse complement.
AGCGATCTCTCCGAGGCCTCGCTGCTGCGCGCCGCCGATGCCGTTTCGACGGTGAAGAGCGGCTATTCCGGCATGCTTGCCGCGGCGCCCGCCCGCACCAACCGCCATCTCTACGGCGAGGAAAATCCGATCCCCTCGCCTTCCTTCGAGACCAAGGCCAAGCTGCTCCAGGAAATCGACGCGTGGCTGCGGTCCGAGGATCCGCGCGTCCGGCAGGTGACGGCATCGCTCGCCGCCTCGTGGCAGCATGTCGAGATCGTGCGCGCCGACGGCCAGATGGTGCGCGACATCCGCCCGCTGGTCAGGATCAACGTGTCGGTGGTGGTCGGCAACGGTGACCGCCAGGAGAGCGGCTCCTACGGCATGGGCGGCCGCAAGGATTTTGGCGAATTCCTGGTCGAGGACAGCTGGAAGCACGCGGCCAAGGAGGCACTGCGGCAAGCGCTGGTCAATCTCGAAGCGGTTCCCGCACCTGCCGGCACTTTCGACATCGTGCTGTCGAGCGGCTGGCCGGGCGTCATGCTGCACGAGGCCGTCGGCCACGGGCTGGAAGGCGATTTCAACCGCAAGAAGACGTCGGCCTTTGCCGGCCTGCTTGGCCAGCAGGTGGCGGCGAAAGGCGTCACCGTCGTTGATGACGGCACCATGCCCGAGCGGCGTGGTTCGCTTACCGTCGACGATGAGGGCACGCCTTCGGCCCATAACGTGCTGATCGACGATGGCAAGCTCGTCGGCTACATGCAGGATCGCCAGAACGCGCGGCTGATGGGCATGAAAGCCACCGGCAACGGGCGGCGCCAAGGTTACGCGCACGAGCCGATGCCGCGCATGACCAACACCTACATGACAGCAGGCGACATGGAGCCGGAGGAAATCATTGCCTCGGTCAAGAACGGCATCTATGCCGTGTCGTTCGGCGGCGGCCAGGTCGACATCACTTCGGGCAAGTTCGTGTTCGGCTGCACCGAGGCCTACATGATCGAGAACGGCAAGGTGACGCAACCGATCAAGGGCGCCATGCTGATCGGCAATGGGCCGGATGCCATGCATCGCGTGGCGATGGTCGGCACCGACATGAAGCTCGACACCGGCATCGGCATGTGTGGCAAGGCCGGCCAAGGCGTGCCGGTCGGTGTCGGCCAGCCGCATCTCAGGATGAACCAGATGACGGTCGGCGGCACCAGGGTTTGATGTGGCTGGCGCGTTCCGGTAACATCGCCTTCCAAACGATGTTTCCGGATGCCGGTGTCTTCGACCATGTCCAAAGCCAAAATCGTGATCCTAACAGGCGCCGGCATTTCGGCGGAATCGGGCGTCGCCACGTTCCGGGATCCCGACGGGGTCTGGGCGAAATACGACCTGCAGGACGTGGCCACGCCGCGAGGTTTTGCGCGCGACCCCGTAAAGGTGCAGGATTTCTACAATATGCGCCGGCGGCAGATGGGCAGCGTCGAGCCGAATGCGGCGCACGCCGCGCTGGCCAAGCTCGAGCAGAAACTCCCAGGCGACGTCCTCGTCGTCACGCAGAACATCGACGACCTGCATGAGCGCGCCGCTTCGCGCAAGCTGATCCATATGCATGGAGAACTGGGCCATGCCCTTTGCCTGAGCTGCGGGCAAAGCAGCGCCTGGGCCGACGACATCGCTGTCCATTCGGCCTGTCCAGCGTGTGGCGCAAAAGGTCAATTGAGGCCTGACGTGGTCTGGTTCGGCGAAATGCCTTACCGCATGGAGGAGATCGGCGAGGCGCTGCCGCGCTGCGACCTGTTCGTGGCCATCGGCACCAGCGGGAGTGTCTACCCGGCAGCAGGTTTCGTGGAGGAGGCACGCGCGGCCGGAGCCGTAACAGTCGAACTCAATCTGAAATGCGCCGGCTGGGCCTCCCGTTTCGACGAGCGGATGGAAGGGCCGGCGACACAAGTGGTGCCCGCCTTCGTCGAGCGCGTCCTTTCAGGCGCAGGCTAGCGCCGTCTGGCTATGCAGCCTTGAATTCGGCGCGATCAGCATCTTTGTTATGTCGGGAGAGGAAACTGTGATGGGTGCCGGAGACAAGCTAGAAGTCACCAGTTCGACCGACGATCAAGTCACACTGCCTGTTCCAGTCTTGCCCTTAACGCGACCAGAGGATGTGTTCGGTCTCTGCCCAACAGAGGCAAGCCGAAGACCTTGAAGGAAATGGAAAAGGGCGTGCTCGTCGAAGCACGGCGTCGTCACACGCGCGAGCGATCTAGCGCCTTCGCCTCGGCTTCTCCAGCAATGCCACCGCCTCGACATGCGGCGACCACAGGAACTGGTCGATCGGCGTCACGCTCTTCACGACGTAGCCGCCATCGAGGAGGACGCGAAGATCCCGCGCCAGTGTTACCGGATTGCAGGAGACCGCGGCAACGAGCGGCACGTCGGAACGAGCGATCTGCTTCGACTGGTCCTCGGCGCCGGCGCGAGGCGGGTCGAAGACAATGCCGTCGAACGCGTTCAATTCCTTGAATGTCAGTGGTCGCCGGAACAGGTCGCGACGTTCGCTGGTCACCCGCTTTAGGCCGCCGGCGAAACGGAAGGCCCGGTCGAGCGCCGAAAGTGCTGCCGCGTCCCCTTCCACCGCCTGGACTTCCGATCTTGCAGCCAGGCGCAGCGCGAAGCTGCCGCAGCCGGCGAAGAGATCGGCGACCTTTTTGGCGCGCGCGAGATGCTGGCCGACAATGTCGGCCATCGTTTGTTCGGCAGCCTCGGTCGCCTGCAGGAAGGCGCCCGGCGGCACTGCGACAGCGACGCCGCCAAACACCATCACCGGTTTTCTCGGCTCGATGATGATCTCGCCATCGACCGAAAGCCTGGCCAACCCCTCGGCGATGACGAAGTTCGAGGCGACGCGGCGCTGGTTCTCGCCGAGCTTGCCGGATTCGTGAACCGCCACATCGAGGCCGGAACCGGTGACCGTGACCGCCATGCGGAACGATTTGGTCGTCGCGCAGACCAGTCCCGCAAGCGCCTTCAAACGCTCGAGCGCAGCGACGATCTGCGGCAGCGAGATCGGGCATTCCTCGATGGAGATGATTTCGGACGACAGCGCGCGAACGAAGCCGAACTGCATTCCCGCCGCGCTCCGCCGGGCGGTGAAGACGACGCGGCGGCGCGTCTGCGGCGCGCACGCCACCAGCGCGCCGACATCGCAAGCGATGCCCTTGCTCTTCAGCGCGTGCACAACCTTTTCGCGCTTCCATTGGTGATAGGCTTCAGTCTCGAGATGCTGGACGGCGCAGCCGCCGCATTCGCCGAAATGGCGGCAGGGTGGATCGACCCGCAGCGGCGAAGCTTCCAGCACCGACATCAATGTGGCACGGTCTTTTTCCCGCGCGGCGGTGACAGTCTCTCCTGGCAGCGCGAACGGAATGAAAACCTCGCCGGTTTCCGTCTCGGCGATGCCGTCGCCCTGAGAGCCCAATTTTGCGATCGTGAAACGAGTGCTCATCGCTTCTGGATCCCGGCGTGCCCTATCTTGGCGTACTTGGTCGCGACGTCCTTGATGCCGCCGAGCAGGAACTCGCGGTTGCCATCGCCGCCCTCTATCGGCGACAGATGAAGTCCCAGCGAGCGCCAGCCGGGAATGGTGTCGAGCCAGTCCTGCATCAGGCCGGCAACGCGCGCCGCATCATAGGGGTCCTTCAGCAGGCCGCCCTTGCCGATCGCCTCGCGGCCGGCCTCGAATTGCGGCTTGACCAGAAACACTGCTTTTGCGCCATTCCTGGCCAAGGCAAGCGCCGGCGGCAGCGCCAGTTTCAGCGAGATGAAGCTGACATCCGAGACGATGAAATCCGGCACACGGCCGCCGAGATCGGCAGTGGTCAGTTCGCGCGCATTCAGGCCCTCAATTACCGTCACGCGCGGATCGCCGGCAATGTCGGGGTGCATCTGGCCGTGCCCGACATCGATCGCCGTGATATGCGCCGCGCCGCGTTCGAGCAGTATCTGCGTGAAGCCGCCGGTCGAGGCGCCGACATCGAGCGCTTCGCTACCGGTGGGGTCGAGGCCGAAATGGTCGAGACCAGCCTTCAGCTTCAGTGCGGCGCGCGACACGTAACCTTGTGCCGGATCGTCAACGACGATGTTGCACTCAGGCAGAACGGTCTGGCCAGGCTTGTGGGCGACGACGCCATCGACCGTGACGGTGCCGCGCTCGACCGCGTCGCGGGCACGCGAGCGGCTGGCAAACAGGCCGCGCTGGACGAGCAATTCGTCGAGCCGCTGGCGTATGCTGGCTGGCGGAAGGGAAGTCATCGGCCTTCATGGCGAAAGCCAACGATGATGGCAAGGATATTGGCGATGAGACAAGGCATAGTTGGAAAAGCGGGTGAACGCATCAAGCCGCTCCGCTGTTTGTCGAACCTCGCACCAAGCCCGACGCAATGCTAAGGAAGAGATGCCGTTTTGCCGTCGAAACGCGAGGAGGAAAAATGCTGACGGGAACCTGCCACTGCGGCGAAGCCCACTGGACCTTGGAGGGCGATCCCGGTTCGATCACAGCCTGCAATTGTACACTTTGCCGTCGCTATGGCACGCTCTGGGCGTACGACTATGTTGACGAACGCATCCGCCTTGCGGGGTCCGTAAGCGCCTATACGCGCGTTGGAAGGGCTCATCCTTCGCTTGAGATTCTCTTCTGTCCAACGTGCGCTTGCGTCCTGGCCTGGCGCGGTTTGCATCCCGATGCCGCCGGTCGCTACCGCATCGCCGTCAATGTGAGGCTTGCGCCGCCCGAGGCTGTCGCCGACCTCCCAATCGACCATTTCGACGGTCTCGATACATTCGATGATTTGCCGAGGGATGGCCGCTATGTACGGGATATGTGGTTCTAGCTTCTAGAGCCTTTCGGGACCATGCTCTAGAAGATCGTCCGCGAAACCCGCCGCTCGACGGCCGGCGCCAAACCGTCGTTACCGTCGCTGGACGCTTGTGTGCCTGGTTGCTCGGCGGAAACGGATGCCGTGGGCACAATGTCGGGCACGACGACGAATTGCGGCGCCTGCTTGTAGGAGAAGCCGCCGCGGATTTCGCCGATCTTGCCGGCAACGATGCCCATCACCGCCTGTTCGAGTTTGCGGTCGTAGCGCGTTTCGGCCGTAGCCGACGCGGCGAAGATGGCCGTAAGCGCAATGCCACCCAAAAGCGATCTCATTGGTCTTGTTTCCCCTGCCTGGTTGCCTTCCTAGCAGGGCAGCGTTGAAAAACGGCCAAAAGACACGGTAAGCAAATCGCCAAACGGCAGCGTAAACAGCATCTTACGACTGTTCGCCGGCAATTTGATTCAAGCAGTTGAGATTTTGATTCAGGCTACCATTTTGCAGCCAAGCGGAATCTCTTGGCGTTGCTGAAACGCGGCTAAAAAACTAGGCGCGCTGGGCCTGCGCGATATGCCCCAGCGCCACGAACACCGTGCGCACGATGCCAGCGCTGTCGAGCCCGGCATCGGCATACATCTTTTCCGGCTTGGCATGGTCGACGAAAGCGTCGGGCAACACGAGCGGGCGCACCTTGAGGCCGCTCTCCAGCAGCCCTTCATGAGCGAGGAACTGCAGCACGTGGCTGGCGAAACCACCGACAGCGCCCTCTTCCACCGTCACCAGCACCTCATGCGAACGGGCCAGCCGTCGGATCAGATCCTCGTCAAGCGGCTTGGCGAAGCGGGCATCGGCGACCGTGGTCGAAAGCCCGGCCGCGCCAAGCTCCTCGGCCGCGGTCAGGCAATCCTGCAGCCTGGTGCCGAAGGAAAGCAGCGCAACCTTGGTGCCTTCCCTGACGATCCGGCCCCTGCCGATCTCCAGTACCGAGCCGCGTTGCGGCATCTCGACACCAACGCCGTTGCCGCGCGGATAACGGAAGGCTATCGGGCCGTCATCGTAGCTTGCAGCGGTGCGCACCATGTGGCGCAGTTCGGCCTCGTCGGCCGCCGCCATAACGACGAAACCGGGCAGCGTCGCCAGGAAGGTCGTGTCGAAGGCGCCGCAATGGGTGGCGCCATCGGCGCCGACGAAGCCGGCGCGGTCGATCGGAAAACGCACCGGCAATTTCTGGATCGCCACGTCGTGGACGACCTGGTCGTAGGCGCGTTGCAGGAAGGTCGAATAGATCGCGGCGAAAGGTTTGAAGCCCTCGGTGGCCAGGCCGGCGGCGAAGGTCACCGCATGCTGCTCGGCGATGCCGACATCGAAGGTCCTCGTCGGGAACACTTCGCCAAACAGATCCAGCCCGGTGCCGTTCGGCATGGCGGCGGTGATGGCGACGATGCGGTCGTCCTCTCGGGCCTCCTGGATCAGGCTTTCGGCAAACACCTTGGTATAGCTCGGCGCATTGGCGGGCGCCTTGGCCTGGGCGCCGGTAATGACGTCGAATTTGTTGACGCCGTGATATTTGTCGGCGGCCGCTTCGGCCGGGGCGTAGCCCTTGCCCTTCTGGGTCACGACGTGGATCAGCACCGGGCCGTCGGCATTGTCGCGGACGTTCTTCAGCACCGGGATCAGGTGCTCGAGGTTGTGACCGTCGATCGGGCCTATGTGGTAGAAACCCATTTCCTCGAACAACGTGCCGCCGGTGACGTAGCCGCGCGCGTGCTCGACCGCTCGCTTGATGGCGCGATCGGCGCGCTCGCCGAGATAGGAAGTCAGCTTCTTGCCGAAATCGCGCAAGCCCAGATAGGTCTTGCCCGACGCCAGACGGGCCAGATAAGCGCTCATCGCGCCGGTCGGCGGAGCGATCGACATGTCGTTGTCGTTCAAGATGACGATCAGCCGGGCATCGAGCGCGCCGGCATTGTTCATCGCCTCATAAGCCATGCCGGCCGACATGGCGCCGTCGCCGATGACGGCAATGACGTTGTTGCGGCCGCCGGTGAGGTCACGCGCCATTGCCATGCCGAGGCCGGCGGAAATCGAGGTCGAGGAGTGGGCGGCGCCGAACGGATCGTATTCGCTCTCGGCGCTGCGGGTGAAGCCGGACAGCCCGCCCTCCTGCCGCAGCGTGCGGATGCGGTCGCGGCGGCCGGTCAGGATCTTGTGCGGATAGGCCTGGTGGCCGACGTCCCAGATCAGCCGGTCGTCCGGCGTGTTGAAGACGTAGTGCAGCGCGACCGTCAACTCGACCACGCCAAGGCCGGCGCCGAGATGCCCGCCGGTGTGGGAAACGGCGTCGATCAGTTCGGCGCGAAGCTCGGAAGCCAGCTGCGGCAGGTCGCCTTCGGCAAGCGTGCGCAAATCGGCCGGGACGCGGACCTTGTCGAGAAGCGGCGTATCTGGCTTTGCGTTCACTGTTTGCGGGCCTGGTCAGATTTTCTGTTCATCGTGAAATATGCCGCTGGTCGGCGAATGTAAATGTGGCGGTAACGCGCATCAGCTTTCGGGCAGCGGGATGAACTCTTGCTCGTCTCCAGGAACGATATCGAAGCGGCCTGTCTTCCATTCTTCTTTCGCCTGCTCGATGCGTTCCTTTGACGACGACACGAAATTCCACCAGATGTAACGTTTCGAGCCGAGCGAGGCGCCGCCAAACAGCATGAAATGGGCGCCGCCCTCCGATGAAACAACGATTTCGTCACCGGGCCGCAAGACCAGCAGCCGCTCGGCCGGGAAGCGGTCACCGGTGATCGAAACCTCGCCTTCTAGCGTGTAGATGGCGCGCTCCTCGGCATCGGCCGGGATTTTCACGCTGGCACCCGGCGCCAGCCTGAGATCGGCATATAGCGTGTCCGAAGCGGTGGCGACCGGGGAGCGCAGCCCGGAAAACGCACCGATGACGACGCGCCCACTGACGCCCTCGGCATCGATTTCGGGCAGGCGCAAGGCCGCCGTGTTCTCGAAGACCGGCGCGACCTCCTCCTTGCCGTCCGGCAGCGCCAGCCAGGTTTGCAGGCCGGAGACCGACATTGGCGCGCCGCGCAATTCTTCCGGTGTCCGCTCCGAATGGACGATGCCACTGCCGGCGGTCATCAAATTCACGTCGCCGGGCTGGATCACCACCTCGGTGCCGAGCGAATCGCGGTGCCTGATCTTGCCGTCGAACAGGTAAGTCACCGTCGACAGGCCGATATGCGGATGCGGACGGACATCGAGCGCCTGGCCGGCCCGCAAAACGGCCGGACCCATGCGATCGAAGAAGATGAAGGGGCCGACCAGCCGGCGCCTGGCGGTCGGCAAGGCACGGCGAACCTGAAAACCGCCAATGTCCTTGGCGTTCGGAATGACCATCAGCTCGATCTGATCGCTGGCGAAGGCATCGCCCATCTGCGGATCGTTTCCGGGAAAAAAGCTCACACGGTCCCCTCAGGCGAAGCGAAGTGCAGATTTGGCCTTCGCCTTGGCCGCCACCTCTTCGCGATTGCGCCGATGCTGCGTCGTCTCGAGGCTGTCGAGCAATTCGCGCGCCGATGCGGCAATGGCCTCGACGGCATGGTCGAACGCATGCTGGTTCTGTTTCGACGGTCGCGTCGTTCCGCTCAGCTTGCGGACAAACTGAAGTGCGGCATCGCGGACCTCGTCATTGGTTGCCGGCGGATCGAAATTGAACAGGGTCTTGATGTTTCTGCACATCGTTCGCAATCTCCTCTCGTCCTGGAGCCGTTTCAAACGGGATGAGTTTTATCCTCAATCATGGTCATATCCAAAAGCCGGTAAACAAAATTGTCGTTCGAGGCCGTGCCTCAATCCGCATCCAGCGGCTCTGTCCCCACCGGCTTGCCGTCGCGCGACAGCCTGATCTTTTCGACCTTGTCCTCGGCGGCCTTCAGCAGCCGGTCGCAATGCGCCTTCAGCGCCTCGCCGCGCTCGTAGATGCGGATCGACTGGTCGAGCGGCACGTCGCCGCGCTCCAGATCATCGACGATCCTCTCCAGCGCGTCGAGTGCCTGCTCGAAGCTCATCGCCTTGACGTCTTCGTTGGTCTCACCAGCCATAGCTTATCCCTTCATCAGCCGCCCGACATGGGCGGCGACTGAAAATGCCAATCCCTGCAGATCGTAGCCGCCCTCGAGCAGGCTGACGAGCCGGTTGCCGCTATGGCGCCCGGCGCGTTCGAGCAACTGGCCGGTCGCCCAGTCGAAATCATCCTCGGTCAGGTTGATCTCGGCCAGCGGATCGCGGTGGTGGGCGTCGAAACCGGCGGAGATGATGATGAGGTCGGGTGCGAAATCATCGAGCGCCGGCAGGATGCGCGACAGAAAGGCGTCGCGGAAACCGTCGCTGCCGGTCTGCGGCGCCAGCGGCGCGTTGACGATGTTGCCGGCGCCGGTTTCGCTCACGGCTCCGGTGCCGGGGTAAAGCGGCATCTGGTGCGTCGAGCAATAGAGCACCGACGGATCGTCCCAGAAAATGTCCTGCGTGCCGTTGCCGTGATGCACATCCCAGTCGACGACGGCAACGCGATCGACGCCATGGTTCTTCTGCGCGTAGCGTGCCGCGATCGCCGCGGTGTTGAACAGGCAAAAACCCATGGAGGTCGTCTTTTCGGCATGATGACCAGGCGGTCGCGCGGCGACGAAGACATTGTCTGCCCGGCCCGTGAAGACGTCGTCGACAGCGGCGTTGGCGGCGCCGATCGCGGTCACTGCCGCCTGCCAGCTCTTCGGGCTGGCGGTGGTGTCGGCATCGATACGGGCGATGCCGGTGTCCGGTATCGCTGCGCGGACACGTTCGACGAATTCGGGCGGATGTGCGTAAAGGATGGTTGCCTCGTCGCCTTCCGGCGCTTGGACGCGATCGAGTGCCGAGAAAGCCTCATCGTCAAGCACACGCTCTATGGCGCGCAGACGGTCCGGCCGCTCCGGGTGACCGGGCGGAGTTATGTGCTCGAGGAAAATCGGGTGGGTGTAAAGTCTGGTGACCATGCCCCGATATAGGCGCGCCTCGCCGATTTGGCCATGTTTTCGCGCATTGGTGACGCGATGTTCAACAGGGTTTAGGCAGCCGGGGTCGGCTGGGCCTAGCGCGAGCCGCCAGAGATCGGCGAAAAGAATGAGCTCAGGCCGGTAATTGGTCAATCTCGGGCTGCATCGACGACTGTTGATCGGGCTGATGCAGCCTGCCGGTCCGATTGAGCAACCCTTCCAGAAGAACCTTGAACGCCTTCACTGCCTTCTTCGACGTCGCTTCGGGATCGTCCGAATTTGCGATCCATTGCGCGGCATGCAGCGAGGCGCCGCTGACCAGCCTTGCCGCGGTTTCGGGATCGACGGCAAGAATGGTCCCCTCGTCGCTCAGTCTTTGCAGGCTCTCTGTCATCGAGCGGATGCATGCGCTCTGGCTTGGCCACTGCGATGGATCGCCGAGCACCGCCGGCCCGTCGCGAAGCACAATACGCTGGATCTCCGGCTCCAGCGCCATCTCGATATAGGCGGTGCATTCGTCGACAAAGCCCTGCCAGAGGTTGTCCGCCTTGGCCGAAACGACCTTCAGCCGGGCCGACATTTCCGCGTCGATCTCGGCGATGACCGCCTGGAGAAGGCCCTTCTTGTCGCCGAAGTGATGATAGAGCGCACCGCGCGTCAGCCCGGCCGATGCCGTGAAATCATCCATCGAGGCTTCGGCATAGCCGAGCGTGCCGAAGGCCTGGCGCGCCGCGCCGATCAGCTTTGCGCGGGTTTCGGCAATCATCTCCTTGCGTGGTCTGTGCATGCTTTGGCCCTATTAACATACGCTTCGTATGCCCATTGACATACGCGGCGTATGATCTATTCAGACTCATACGTTACGTATGTAATCGCCGAACCGCCCGTTGTCGAGGAGCCAGACCATGCAAAATCCCTATTCCCAGATCTTTCGCGCGCCCGGCGCCAAAGGCTTCGCCGCAGCCGGCTTCGTTGCCCGGCTGCCGATGGCCATGGCTCCGATCGGGATCGTCGCGATGCTGTCGCAGACCGATGGCGAGTACTGGCTGGCCGGCGCCGTCTCCGCGACATATGCACTGGCCAACGCTTTCGTCGCGCCGCAGGTATCGCGACTGGTGGACCGCCTCGGCCAGACGCGGATTGTGGTGCCGACCACCGTGATTTCCACGCTCGCTTTCGCGATCCTGATTGTGGCGGCCAATCAGCACTGGCCGATATGGACACTATTCGTGTCATCGCTGCTGGCTGCCGTTATGCCCAGCATCCCGGCAATGGTGCGCGCGCGCTGGACGGAGATCTTCCGCAACCGCCCCGAGCTGAACACTGCGTTCGCCTTCGAGTCGGCGGCGGACGAGCTGGTCTACATCGCCGGAGCATCGCTGTCGGTCGGCCTGAGTGTCACGCTGTTCCCGGAAGCGGGAGTGCTCGCCAGCACATTGTTCCTCGCCTTCGGTTCGACGGCGTTCATCCTGCAGCGCTCGACCGAGCCGCGAGCCCGACCGGTGGAACATGGTTCGGGCGGCTCGGCAATCCGCCTGCGGCCGGTCCAGATCCTCACCTTCGCCCTGATCTTCATCGGCGCGACCTTCGCAACCACGGAGGTGAGCACGGTGGCGATCACCAAGGAGCTTGGCCAGCCGGGAGCCGCCAGCTTCGTCATCGGCGTCTACGCGCTCGGATCGTTCGTCGTCGGCATCATCATAGGCGGCTTGAATCTGAAGGTGCCGCTGCAAAATCAGCTTGCCATCGCAATCGCCATCATCGCCCTCACCACACTGCCGCTGCTCGTTGCCGACACCGTGCCGCTGCTGGCACTGGCCGTCTTCGTCAGCGGCGTGGCGATCTCGCCGACCTTCATCACCGCATTCGGCCTGATCGAGCGGCGCGTGCCCGAGGCGATGCTGACCGAGGGCGTCACTTGGGTGATGACCGGCATCGGCATCGGCATGGCGCTCGGCTCCTTCGCCGCCGGCTGGGTGGTGGACGCTTTCGGCGCGCAGAACGGGTTCTGGGTATCGGTGGCGTCGGGCACAATCGCATTGGTCATCGTGCTCGCCGGCCAGCGCAGCCTTGCCGCGCCGGACTGCGACATGGCCGCATGCGACGCAGCCGCGGTGGCTGCGGAATAACCTCGATTGCGTCGTCCGGCTCCGGTTTGAAGGGCCGGACGTCCCTCTTTCGAACGCGGAACCGCAAATCAGCCGCGCCACTAAAGCGCGTCGCGTTTGACCGGCCTCATACGACGCGCTTTAGGCTGTTGTTTTTATGCATGTCGTTATCGCAAAACCGCTGCACACTTTTGCGCAACATGCATTAGTCGGCCGCTTCGGGGCCGCTTGCATATTGTTCGTCCGTCACCTGCTCCATCCAGGTGACTGCACTGCCGTTAACGGACTCCGCTACGGCCACATGGGTCATGGGAGCCCCCTTCGAGGCGCCATGCCAGTGGCGGACATTTGGCGGGATCCACACTACGTCGCCGGGCCCCACCGCCTCGATGGGGCCGCCTTCGCTTTGCACCCACCCCAAGCCCGAGGTGACGATCAGCGTCTGGCCAAGCGGATGCGTGTGCCAGGCGGTGCGGGCACCCGGCTCGAAGCTCACAGTAGCTCCGCCGATCCGTGCCGGCACCTCGGCCTGAAACCGCGACTCTATCCGCACCAGGCCGGTGAAGTTTTCGGGCGATCCCGCAGCCGCGGCGCCCGGCTCGTGGTTCTGCACAGAAAGCCCGCCGGCGCGGGTTCCCCCGGTCGCCGCGGCCTCGCGAGCCTCGAAGACGGTACGCATGACCGGCACCGCCGACATCGCGTTGGGCCAGCCGGCGTAATAGGCGAGATGCGTCGCAACTTCGGCGACCTCGGTTCGCGCCAGGCCGTTGTCCATGCCGCGATTTAGGTGGAAGGGCAGCTGCTCGGCTTTGCCCGTCGCGATCAGCCCGGCAACGGTGACAAGGCTGCGGTCGCGGGCGGAGAGCTGCGGCCGCCGCCAGAGGTCTCCGAACAGTACCCGATTGGTATATTCCGCGAGCGCGGGAACGACCGGACCGGTCGACGTGTCGACGCTTGCCGCCCTTGCGGCCTCGGAAGCTTGATCCAGTTCCAGCGGCCCGCCCGTGTCCGCCGCGACCGGCTCGATACCGCGTGCATCAAAGACCTGCTTTGTCGCGCTGACGGCCGAAATGGCATTCGGCCAGCCGGAGTAGAAGGCGAGATGGGTGATGATCTCGCCGATCTCGCCTGGGGTCACGCCATTGTCGAGCGCGCGGCCGACATGCCCGCCAACCTGCGCGATGCGCCCCGACGCAATCAGGGCCGAGACGGTGACGATGCTGCGATCGCGAGGCTTGAGCTCGACGCGCCGCCAGACATCGCCGAACAGCAGGTCATCGGTATAGTCTCCGAGGCCGGGCGCCACGACATAGACGTCCGGCGGGGCGATCCGGCCCGCCGGACGCTCCTGCGCATCGCCGGCCGAGGCGGCGAGCGACGAGATTACCATGGAAGCCGCGAGTTTCTTCATGAGGAAATTCTCCATTCCTGATCCCGATTCGTCATTTCGCAGACGAGCGCTCCTGGGCGACCGCTCGGATCGCCAGGGCGAAACCGGCGGCAACGCTCATATCGCAGGCAGGCCCATAAGCAGCTTGTCGAGTGTGATGGGATAGTCGCGCACACGCACGCCGGTGGCGTTGTAGATCGCATTGGCGACGGCGGCGCCGACCCCGCAGAGGCCGAGTTCGCCGACGCCCTTGGCCTTCATCGGCGACGAGATCGAATCGGTCTCGTCAAGAAAGATCACCTCCTGGTGCGGGATGTCGGCATGGACCGGCACCTCATAGCCGGCGAGATCGTGGTTGACGAAAAAGCCAAGGCGCTTGTCGATTGCAAGCTCCTCCATCAACGCCGCGCCAACGCCCATGGTCATTGCGCCGATGACTTGGCTGCGCGCCGATTTGGGATTGAGGATACGGCCGGCCGCGCAGACCGCGAGCATCCGCCTCACGCGGATCTCTCCGGTGGCGACGTCGACACCGACTTCAACGAAGTGAGCAGCGAAGGTCGATTGCTGGTACTGTTTGGCGAGGTTGCCATATTCTATCGCGTCCTCGGCGACGAGGCCTGCTTCGCCCGCTGCTTCGGCGAGCGAGACGCTGCGATTGCCCAAGCGGACATTGCTGTCCTCAAAGACTGCGTCGGCGGAGTTGAAGCCAAGCTTTTGCGCCACCGCCTCGCGCAGCTTGACGCACGCGGCATAAACGCCGGCTGTTGAGTTGTTGGCGCCCCATTGCCCACCCGAGCCGGACGAGACCGGGAAGCTCGAGTCGCCAAGCCGCACCACTACTTTGTTGAGCGGCACGCCCATCATCTCCGCCGCGGTCTGGGCGATAATCGTATAGCTGCCGGTCCCGATGTCGGTCATGTCGGTCTCGACCGTGACGACGCCACGATGATCGAGCCGGACGCGTGCGGCAGACGTCGTCAAGAGGTTGTTGCGGAAACCCGCGGCGACACCCGCACCAATCAGCCAGCGCCCCTCGCGGACCGGGCCGGTCTGGGTGTCGCGCACCTTCCAGCCGAAGCGTTCGGCGCCGATACGCAGGCACTCGACCAACTGGCGCTGCGAGAACCGGCGATCCGGGTTCTCAGGATCGACCTGGGTGTCGTTGAGGATGCGGAATTCGACCGGATCCAGGTCTAGTCTTTCCGCCATCTCGTCCATCGCGATCTCCAGCGCCATCAAGCCCGGCGCTTCACCTGGCGCACGCATCGCATTGCCTTCGGGCAGATCGAGCACAGCGAGCCGCGTGGCGGTCACGCGGTTGGCCCCGGCATAGAGCAAGCGAGTCTGCTGGACTGCATTTTCGGGCCCACCACCGGGCAGGTCGCCGGACCAGCTTTCATGACCGATCGCGGTGATCTTGCCGTCCCGGGTCGCGCCGATGCGGATACGCTGGATCGTTGCCGGCCGGTGCGTGGTGTTGTTGAACATGAAGGGACGCGCAAGCGCCACCTTCACCGGCCGTCGAGCGGCACGAGCACCAAGGGCTGCAAGCACCGCATCGGATCGTACGAACAGCTTGCCGCCAAAGCCGCCGCCGATGAACGGCGAGATAAGGCGGATATTCTCCTTGGGGATGCCCAGCGTCTTCGCCATGTCCCCCGTGCTCCAGGCGATCATCTGGTTCGAGGTCCACAGCGTGAGCCTGTCCGCGTCCCAGACGGCGATCGAGGCATGCGGCTCCATCATGGCGTGCCCTTGATCAGGCGTGGTGTAGGTCGCATCAAGCCGGATTGGCGACGCAGCGAACGCGCCGGCGAAGTCGCCGACCGCGGTATCAGGAGCGGCCTCATCCGGCACGACCGCGGAACCCTTGGCGCTCGCGAGATCGAAGGCGCCCTGGGCTCGGACATAGTCGACGCGGACCAGTTGCGCCGCGGCGCGCGCCTGTTCGAACGTCTCGGCGACGACGACCGCGATCGCCTGATGGTAATGCTGGATATCGGGACCGCCGAGCAGCTTGGCCGTGTTCCAGTCACCCTTGCCAAGTTTGCCGGCATTTTCAGCCGTGACGATAGCCAGCACACCTGGCGCGGCCTTGGCTTTGGTCAAATCGATCGAGGCGATACGGCCCTTGGCGATGGCCGAGCCGACCACATAGCCATAGGCCTGGTTGGGTACGGTATCGTGCCATTCATAAGCATAGGGCGCGGCGCCAGTGGTCTTGAGCGGACCGTCGATCCGGTCGGTAGACTTGCCGACGACCTTGAGCTGGTCGATCGGGTTGGTCGTGGCGGGAGTGTCGAATCTCATGGCTCAGCTCCTTGCTTCCGCCAGCACCGCGGCGAGCGTGCGCTCGACCAGCGGCAGCTTGAATGCATTCTCATGCGTCGGCTTGGCATCGGCGAGCAGCTGCGCCGTCACGGCCTTGGCGCCGCGTGGCATCTCGACCTCCGCCGCCTCGTCGCGCCACGGCTTGTGCGCCACGCCGCCAAGAGCGACACGTCCGGTGCCGTCGGGCTGCACGATGGCGCCGACGGAGACCAGCGCGAAGGCATAGGAGGCGCGGTCGCGTACCTTGCGATAGATGTGCGTGCCGCCGGCCGGTTTGGGCAGTGTCACCGACGTGATCAGTTCGCCGGGCTGCAACGTCGTCTCGATTTGCGGTGTGTCACCGGGCAGCCGGTGGAACTCGGCGATCGGGATGCTGCGCGCCTTGCCGTCGGATTGTACTGTTTTCACCACCGCATCGAGAGCCCGCATCGCCACCGCCATGTCGCTCGGATGAGTGGCGATACATGCGTCGCTCGTACCGACGACCGCATGCTGGCGGCTGAAGCCGCCGATCGCGGCGCAGCCGCTGCCGGGCTGGCGTTTGTTGCACGGCTGGTTGGTATCGTAGAAATAAGGGCAGCGGGTGCGTTGCAGCAGGTTGCCGGCGGTTGTCGCCTTGTTGCGCAGCTGGCCCGACGCGCCGGCGAGCAGCGCGCGAGAGAGCAGGCCATAGTCGCGCCGCACCCGCTCATTCGCGGCGAGATCGGTGTTGCGCACCAGCGCACCGATCCGCAGCCCGCCGTCCGGCGTCGTCTCGACGTTGTCGAGCGCCAGGCCGTTGACATCGATCAGGTGCGTCGGCGTTTCGATTTCGAGCTTCATCAGATCGAGCAGGTTGGTGCCGCCGGCTATCAGCCTGGCGCCTTGGGCTCGCGCCGCGGCAGCTGCTTGCGCAGGAGAACTCGCACGCTCATAGGTGAAGGATCTCATGCCGGCCTCCCCGCGACTTCGGTGATCGCCTCGACGATGTTGGAATAGGCACCGCAACGGCAGATGTTGCCGCTCATCCGCTCGCGCAGCTCGACGGCTGTGGTCTGCGGTGTCGCGGTCAGATCCTCGCTCACATGGCTCGGAATGCCGGCCTCGATCTCGGCCAATACCGCCACGGCCGAGCAGATCTGCCCGGGCGTGCAATAGCCGCACTGATAGCCGTCATGCTTGACGAAGGCGGCTTGCATGGCGTGTAAATTTCCGGGCGCGCCCAGCCCCTCGATGGTGGTGATGCTGTCGCCTTCGTGCATCACGGCAAGCGTCAGGCATGAGTTGATCCGTTGCCCGTCGACCATCACCGTGCAGGCGCCGCACTGGCCGTGATCGCAGCCTTTCTTGGTTCCGGTGAGGTGCAGATGTTCACGCAATGCGTCGAGCAGCGTTGTCCGCGTATCGAGATCCAATTCGCGGGCCTCGCCGTTCACTGTGAACGACACTCGCGAAACAACCGGAAGATTGCCGGGCGACGGCTCCGCCGATTGCGTTTTCCCATCTTGAGCGAACGCAGGCTTCGCCGCCGCCACGGCTCCCGCGATCATCAGGTTCCGTCTGGTGATATTGAAGTCTCCGAAGGTCGTCATGTCGCTTTCGATCCTCTTCTCTGTCAGAGCGAGCACATCGATAGAGGCCCCGGGAGGGCCTGCTCGTGAGATTTGACGGCAACATTTTTTTGCTGGTCGCCACGATCGGGACGAAGATGTCCCCGGAAATACCTAGGTGGGGCAGCGCTCGCGATTAGGGGTTTGATTCCGCATGCCCCTATGCACAAATTTCATAAATGCCGCGGGGCGGCCATTCGGGGGAGCACGGTTACGCGCGCTGCGGCCAGGCTCGAGGCGCGTCTCGGCATGCGCTTTGACGCCGCCTTACTGGCCGGCCTTCAATTTACTGGTTGAGCGACTGCGATATCGGGCTGAGGACTGGTCACAGTTCATCAAGAGACCGCGGCGTGCCGGAGCTCCGTCTCAGAGAATCTCGGTCTTGGCGATGTGGATGCCAAAGCCTTCGAGGCCGACATAATGGCGCTCGCGCGAGGCGATCAGATTGATCGAGGAAATGCCGAGATCCTTGAGGATTTGCGCGCCGAGGCCGATCTCGCGCCATTCGTTTTCGCGGCGGCGCGCCTCTTCATGGTCCTCGCGGTCGCCGGCAGCCGGCCGCTTGCGCTCCTGATGGGCGACGCCGACCGAGCCTTCGCGCAGATAGACGATAACGCCGCGCTTGCGCTCGCCCATCGCCTTCATGATGGCGTCCAGACCGTGGCTGGTGCCGAAGACGTCACTGACCACGTCCTCGGAATGAAGGCGCACCGGCACCTCGACGCCGTCGCGGATATCGCCGAAGACGACCGCCACATGATGCATGGAGTCCCAGGGCAGCGTGTAGGTGAAGACCTGTGCCTTGCCGCCGGGCGTCTCGATATCGGAACAGGCGACGCGCTCGACCAGCGTTTCCTTGCGTTGCCGGTAGGCGATGAGGTCGGCGACCGAGATCTGCTTCAGGCCGTTCCTTTCGGCGAAGGCTTGCACCTGCGGGCCGCGCATGACGGTGCCGTCATCATTGACCAGCTCGGAAATGACGCCGACCGGCGGCAGGCCGGCGAGCTTGCAGAGGTCGACCGCGGCTTCGGTATGGCCCGAACGCATCAGCACGCCGCCTTCACGCGCGATCAGCGGAAAGATGTGGCCGGGGCGGACGAAATCGGAAGCGCCAACATTGCCATTGGCGAGATTGCGCACCGTCAGCGTGCGGTCGTCCGCCGAAATGCCGGTCGTGGTGCCGTGCTTGAAGTCGACACTGACGGTGAAGGCGGTGGTGTGGGCCGAATCATTGTCGGCGACCATCGGCGACAGGTTGAGCCGCTTTGCTTCCTCGCGCGGCATCGGCGTGCAGACGATACCTGACGTGTTGCGAACGATGAACGCCATTTTTTCCGGCGTGCAATGGACCGCGGCGACGATCAGGTCGCCCTCGTTCTCGCGGCCGTCATCGTCCATGACGACGACGATCTCGCCGCGCTCGAAGGCGCGCAGGGCTTCAACGATCTTCTTCTGGTCGTAAGGCATAGGCGCTCGTTTCACTCGTAGGGGAATAGGGCAGTAAGGCAGTAAGGGAGTAGGGAAAAGCGAAATTGCTGTCGCGAGAGCTGCGTAACATATTCCCCTACTCCCCTACTCCCTCCCTGTCTGTCCCCGATGACGCAGATAATGATCGGCAATCGCGCAGGCAACCATCGCCTCGCCGATCGGCACGGCGCGGATGCCGACGCATGGATCGTGCCGGCCTTTGGTCATGATCTCAACGTCGTTGCCGTCCTTGTCGATCGACTTTCGCGGCGTCAGGATCGACGAGGTCGGCTTGACCGCGAAACGCGCGACGATCGCCTGGCCGGTCGAGATGCCGCCGAGGATGCCGCCGGCATTGTTGGACAGGAAGACCGGCTTGCCGTCATTGCCCATGCGCATCTCATCGGCATTCTCCTCGCCGGTGACGCGGGCGGCCTCGAAACCGTTGCCGATCTCGACGCCCTTGACGGCGTTGATAGACATCAGGCCCGAGGCGATGTCCTGGTCGAGCTTGGCATAGATCGGCGCACCAAGCCCCGCCGGCACGCCGTCGGCGACGATCTCGATGACCGCACCGACCGAGGAGCCCGCCTTGCGGATG
Organism: Mesorhizobium sp. M0060; assembly: GCF_040323155.1. Lineage (NCBI taxonomy): Bacteria > Pseudomonadati > Pseudomonadota > Alphaproteobacteria > Hyphomicrobiales > Phyllobacteriaceae > Mesorhizobium > Mesorhizobium sp. M0060. The sequence goes on along the minus strand of NZ_JAMYUP010000018.1, from coordinate 3,060 downwards.
CCGTCCAGATATTTGGTGAAGACGGCGACCGACGCCGGGTCGGGAGTGAAGAACGGGTTTTCGGCGTCGCCGACGAAATTCCAGTTCCAATTGGCGCGATCGATCGATTTTTCGCCCATCGAGACCAGCGCGCCGCGCACCACCATTCCTGGCACGACCTTGCGGGCAAGCGCCCCGGCGGCCACCCGCGCCGCCGTCTCACGCGCCGAGGAGCGGCCGCCGCCGCGGTAATCGCGCAGGCCGTATTTGACCTCGTAAGTGTAGTCGGCATGGCCCGGCCGGAACTGGCGGGCGATGTCGCCATAGTCTTTCGAGCGCTGGTCGACATTCTCGATCAGCATCGACACCGGCGTGCCGGTGGTGATCATCGTCTCGCCGTCCTCATCGAGGATGAAGCCGGACAGGACCTTGACCTCATCCGGTTCGCGACGTTGCGTCACAAAACGTGACTGGCCGGGGCGGCGCTTGTCGAGCTCGGCCTGGATCTCGTCGCGGCTGAAGCGGATGCCGGGCGGACAGCCGTCGACGACGCAGCCCAGCGCCGGCCCGTGGCTTTCCCCCCAGGTGGTGACGCGGAAAAGATGGCCGTACGTGTTGTGCGACATGGAACCAGCCCTGCCGGCGTCGGAGCCGGCCCAGCGCATGACCCCGAAAATCGGAGCGATTTTCGGAAAGGATCATGCACAAAATCAAAAGTGCTACAGCGTCCTTTGCGCGTCCAGGAGGACGCGCGGCGCTGTAACCTGCCTTCTATTGGCGTTTTCCACAGTGGTCAAACTGTGATCCGGCGGATTTAGTTTTGACACATTCGATTGGTTTCTGCTCAGTTCCGTTCCGTTGGACCGAGCCGCTGTACCGGCAATGATTAAAGAGGACGATGATGCGTATCCTGATTGGCGCTGTTGCCGCCACGCTGTTGATTTCCACCGCCGCCTTCGCCGGCCAGACCGAAGGCCTGATCAAGAAGGTCGACAAGGATGCGCTGACGCTGACGCTGGACGACGGCAAGTCCTACAAGCTGAACGCCGAAACCGACCTCGATGCGCTGAAGCCAGGCATGGACATCGTCCTCGCCTATGACGTGACCAATGGCGAGAACGTCGTCACCGACATGGAACTGCCGGACACCGGATCGACCGAATAGGGCGCGTCGATATTCAGCTGATGCCGGCCTGACCTGATCTCAACATACGTCACCGGTCTCAAAGCCACTCCAGGCGCCGGCCGTCCAGTCTGAGCACGCGGTCCTGCGGCACGTCCATGCTGACCGCATCTTGTTCGGACATCCTCAGCACCAAGCGGAACATTACGCGCATGACGCCACCATGGGTCACGCAGACCGTCTGGCGATCGAGCGCGTCGAACCACGGCTTCACCCGTTCGAGCAGCATCTGATAGCTTTCGGCGCCCTCGCCGGGCGGCTGGAAATTCCATTTATCGAGCCGGCGGCGCCTGGTCGAACCGGGATTGTTCGCCTCGAGTTCGGCAAAGGTGAAACCCTGCCAGTCGCCAAAGCTCAATTCCACGAGCAGCGGCTCGGTACGATAGGCGTGCGGATCGAGCTTCATCGCCGCGCGCAGGCGCTCCATCGTCTCGCGCGTGCGCCGCATCGGGCTGGCGACAAAGTCGAAATCTTCGGGCTTGTCGATGAGTTCGGCCAGCCTGCGCCCGTTGCGGCTAGCCTGCTCGCGGCCAAGCTCGTTGAGGTCGGTATCGGCCTGCCCCTGCAGCCGGGCCTCGGCGTTCCACGCCGTCTGGCCGTGGCGCACGATATAGACGAGCGGGTACATCAGGTCTTCCGGAAGAGGTCAGGCGGTGGCGTCAGTCTTTGACGGTCGAAATATCCGGCGCGTCGACCGCCTTCATACCGACGACATGATAGCCGGAATCGACATGATGGATCTCGCCGGTGACGCCGCGCGAAAGGTCGGACAGGAAATAGACGCCGGAATCGCCGACCTCCTCCTGCGTGACCGTCTGCTTCAACGGCGAATTGTATTCGTTCCACTTCAGGATATAGCGGAAATCGCCGATGCCGGATGCGGCAAGCGTCTTGATCGGGCCGGCGGAGATGGCGTTGACGCGGATCTTCTTGGCGCCGAGATCGACGGCCAGATAGCGCACGCTGGCCTCGAGTGCCGCCTTGGCGACACCCATGACGTTGTAGTGCGGCATCACCTTTTCCGCGCCGTAATAGGTAAGCGTCAGCAGCGAGCCACCATCGGTCATCAGCGCCTCGGCACGTTTGGCGATGGTGGTGAAGGAATAGACCGAAATATCCATGGTGCGCAGGAAATTGTCGCGCGTCGTTTCTACATAGCGGCCGGTCAGTTCGTCCTTGTCGGAAAAGGCGATGGCGTGGACCAGGAAATCGAGCTTGCCCCAATGGCTGGCGATGTCGGCGAACACCGCATCGAGGCTGGTCGGATCGGTCACGTCGCAATGGCCCGCGACATGCGCGCCCAGTTCCGCCGCGAGCGGCTCGACGCGTTTCTTGAACGCCTCGCCCTGATAGGTCAGCGCGATCTCGGCGCCGTGATCGACACAGGCCTTGGCGATGCCGTAAGCAATCGAGCGATTGTTGGCGATGCCAAGGATAAGGCCGCGCTTGCCGGCCATAAGGCCCCGTCCACCCGCCATGTCAGCGCTCTCCGCAAGGTTGTCTGCTTTGTGGAGTGCCTATCGCACAGCCACAGTGCCCCTTCAAGCGTTCAAAGCGGACAGTTCGGGGGACAAAGCGGTTGCTCAACAGAGCCGCGCGTCCTTTTGGACGTGCAAAGGACGCTGTAGCGCTTTGACCTTGCGGTCGTGGCCAGTGGAAAAATCCGACACTGGTATCGGTGTGGCACGGGGGAAGATGACCCTTTGGCGGAAGTTCTTTGGCCAGTGGCCGAAGTCACTCTCATGACCCCAAGCCGACTTCCATACTTTGGGCCGTGGGCGACCGCTTTGCGCCTAATGCACGAACCCGCTTCGCGGGAGGGTCGCCTGGTTCTGAGATGACGCGTATTCATAGGCCTTGAGCAGGTAAAGCCTGCGATCCGACCATGGAGTTCCCTT
>NZ_JAMYUP010000017.1:0-140344 GCF_040323155.1 Mesorhizobium sp. M0060 | reverse complement strand
CTGCTTTGGACGGCGCCGACTCAATTCGAATTGGCTGAATACCATTTCTACGGGGCACTTGCTCGGGCGGCGCGTTGCGATACGACCTCAGCCGAGGAGCGGCCCCCGCATTTGGAAGCGCTGAGAGCTCACGACAAGCAGATTGCGCTTTGGGCGAAGAATTGTCCGGAAACCTTCGCAAACCGCGCGGCACTGGTAGGCGCAGAGATTGCGCGCCTGGAAGGGCGAGACGCCGATGCGATGCGCTTGTACGAGCAGGCGATTCAATCGGCTCGGGAGAACGGTTTCGTGCAGAACGAGGGGCTGGCCCACGAGCTCGCCGCGCGGTTTTGCGCGGCGCGCGGCTTGGAGACGATAGCACACGCCTATCTGCGGAACGCAAGGTACTGCTATCTCCGCTGGGGTGCCGAGGGCAAGGTACAGCGGCTCGAGCGATTGCACCCGCACCTCCGCGAGGAATCGGCTCGGCAGCCTCCCACCGCCACCTTTGGCGCCCCCATCGAGCAGCTGGACGTCGGTACGGTCGTCAAGGCCTCGCAAGCGGTGTCCGGCGAGATCGTCCTGGGCAAGCTCATTGAAACCCTGATGACGATTGCGCTCGAGCATGCAGGCGCCGAGCGTGGCCTGCTCATTCTACTGAGGGGCGGCGAGCCGCAGATCGTGGCGGAGGCTATCACCAGCCACGGCAGAATCGAGGTCTCTGTTCGAGAGATGGCCGTAAATCCGTTGGCACTCCCCCGATCCGCGCTTCACTACGTGATCCGGACACGGGAGAGCGTGGTCCTTGATGACGCTTCGGTCAGCAACTTGTATTCGGACGACGAGTACGTCCGGCAAAAGCACCCCAGGTCCGTCCTCTGCCTGCCCGTCGTCAAACAAACGAAGCTTGTCGGCGTACTCTATCTTGAGAACAACCTGACGCCGTACGCCTTCACGTCGAGCCGGGTGGCGGTGCTGGAATTGCTGGCCTCGCAGGCCGCGATTTCGTTGGTAAATGCCCGCCTCTATTTTGAAGTGCAACGGGAAAACACCGAACGCGAGCGCGCCGAAGATGCCCTGCGGCGGAGCCAGGCCTATCTGACCGAAGCGCAGAGATTGAGCCGCACCGGCAGCTTCGGCTGGAGCATCGCCACCGGCAAGATCATCTGGTCGGATGAGACATTCAGGATCTTTGGATATGACAAGGCTCCTTCGGCCACCATCGACATGGTCGTTCAGCGTACCCATCCGAACGATCGTGCTTCCGTGCAACAGACCGTCGACCGGGCGGCCAGAGACGGGAAGGATTTCGATCATGAATATCGATTGCTGATGCCGGATGGCTCATTGAGGTATGTCCACGCCGTGGCTCACGCGGTAAAGGACGCATCGGGCAACATCGAGTTTGTTGGCGCGGTGACGGACGTCACTGCAACCAAACAGGCCGAGGAGGCGCTGCGGCAATCGCAGATGGAGTTGGCGCATGTCACGCGCGTGACAACCTTGGGCGAGCTGACCGCCTCGATCGCCCATGAAGTCAACCAGCCGCTCGCCGCCATCGTCACCAATGGCGAGGTGTGCCTGCAATGGCTCGACCGTGAGGTACCGGACCTGGCCGAGGTGCGCGAGGCTCTTGGTGACATGATCAACAATGGCAAGCGGGCAGGCGAAATCATCCAGCGACTTCGCGCGCTTTCCAGGAAGACCGAAACCCAGAAGGTAGCGCTGAACATCAACGATGCGATCAGCGAGGTGATCCCGCTGGTGCAGCAGGAGGTGATCAGCCATCGGGCGTCGCTGCACCTGGACCTGGCGCCGACGCTGCCGGCCGTGCTCGGTGACCGCGTGCAACTGCAGCAGGTGATCATCAATTTGATCGTCAACGGCATGGAGGCCATGGCGTCCGTCACCGACCGGCCACGCGAGCTGGTGGTCCGGTCGCAACTGGACAATAGCGGCCAGGTGCTTGTCGCGGTCGAAGACTCGGGCGTTGGCATCGAGCCCGAGAACGTGAACAAGCTCTTCAACGCCTTCTTCACGACCAAGCCCAGCGGAATGGGCATGGGGCTGTCGATCTGCCGCTCAATCATCGAGGACAACGGCGGCACGTTGTGGACATCGCGCAATGAGGGGCCGGGCGCTACGTTTCAGTTTGCCTTGCAATCGCATCACGAGGGTCTGCCCGTGACTCAGCCGACGCAGATGGCGAAGGCGCCGGCGGCGAGGAACTGATTGTCGTCATCGTCCAATGAGACTTTATTCTGCGGGAAGCTTTCCCTTACGATCGACCTGCGCACGGAGACTTTCGACTCTGCAGCACTTTCTAGCTCTTTGGCGAAGGTCAAAGGTCCCATATCGTGGACCTTGTTGGTGCGACGAAGCTGAAGCTCCGCGGGCAAACAATCCGCACCAATTCCGGTTGCCCGGACCTTTTCGTGATTGGCCATGGCGACCGCAAATCGGAGCGGGGTAGGGCATCGGCGCACAAACAGAATCCTGATCCATGCATCCCGCGCTCGGCCGACCGTCGGACATATTCGAACCCCTGCTGATAATCGCAAGAAGAAACCAGCCGCCGCAACCGAGACAAAGCCTTTCGACAAACCGGCATTTATAAGCGCCAAATGTCCCTTGATGGCGGGCCTGATCGGTCGACTTTTTGAGCGCACTCTTGGCTGGCGCGACGCTTGGGGCATCAGCGGCATGCGCGCTAGCCTGCCGTTCCTGATCCCTGCATGCCGAGAAGCGAGGTAAGGAAATGAGACTCGGATTCACCGAACTAAGACGCATTGGCCTCGGTAGGGCAGCGAACCTGTTGAAAGGCCCTCATGACGTGACGCCCCACAACCGGACGCGCTCGAAAGCGGGAATGCTCGTCGCGTTCAGCCGTGGCGCGCCCAACGGATGTATGCAAGACATCGCATGTTCCGCTCGATGAACGCTCAAGAAGCATTCTTGGCACCGAGCGAAGTAGACAAGTCCGCGTCGCTTCGAGCCGCGGATGCCGAGTTGAAAGAACTTCGGTCGATCGGCATCGACGTGGAAAGCGCCAACGAAGGCGTTAGCGAAGTCGAAGAAGGCGGTTTCTGGAGGCGCAACCGTCCGCGCTTCCTCGCCCTGGCTGTGGTTGCCGTGGTGGCACTTGCGGTGCTGGCACTCAATCGCATTCTGGTCGACGTCAACTACGACGACCTCATCGTTGCGATACAAGACACTTCATGGCTGAATATCGGCCTCTCGTTGCTCTTCACCACATTCAGCTTTGCTGCCCTCTCGATCTATGACCGGCAAGCGCTCGCCCTCGTGCCGCATAAGGTGCCGTTCAACTATGTGGCCCTGACCAGCTTCTGCGCATATGCAGTAGGTAACGTAGCCGGTTTCGGTCCCTTGACCGGCGGAACGATCCGTTACCGCTTCTATTCGCCTCTCGGTGTGTCGCCGGAGGACGTTTCGCGCATCGTCGGATATGTCACGGCGGCATTTGGCTTCGGTCTCCTGTTCGTAACCGGGCTTGGCCTCCTGATGGCAGACGCAAAGCTTGCTGCGCTGGTCGGCCTGCCGGCGATTGCGGTGCGCGTGGCCGCTATCGCGATCCTGCTTTTCGTCAGCGCGGTGTTCATCGCAGCGACGGTCGGTCCGAAGCAGGTGACAGTTTTCGGGCGCACTGTCGCTCTTCCAGGTCCGAAAGCGCTGGCTCTGCAACTCGCCGCGACAGTTTCGGATCTGATTGCTTCGGCGCTTGTCTTGTGGGTCTTGCTTCCTGCTGGTGCGATCGACTTCCCCTCGATGCTGTCCATTTACTCCGTGGCAATCGCGCTCGGCATACTGAGCCACGTACCTGGCGGTGCCGGTGTTTTCGAGGCAGTCATCCTCGGCGCGCTCGGCACTACGGTGTCGCTCGATGGAGTGGTGGGAGCGTTGGTTCTCTACCGCGTGATCTACTATGTGATGCCGTTGGCGGTGGCGGTGATCGTCCTCGCGGTCACGGAGGTCAGGCGCGCAGCAGTGGCGAATTCGGCTCTCGCGCGGGGGACGGTAGCACTGGTGCCGCTCGTTCTGTCGGCCTTTGCCGTGGTGCTCGGTGCGATGCTCGTCTTCTCGGGTGCCACGCCCGCTTCCGGCCAGAAGCTGGATTGGCTGCAATCCGCATTTCCGCTTCCGGTCGTCGAGGCAGGTCACTTCATTGCCAGCATTCTCGGCCTCCTCATGATCCTGGCCGGTCGTGGGCTCGTGCATCGGCTCGACGGCGCGTGGTGGCTGACGGTCGTGCTTGCGGCGAGCTCGATCGTGCTCGCCTTCGTCAAGGGCTTTGAGGTCGGCGAGGCAGTGCTGCTTGCCATCCTTTTCGTAACGCTCTTGTCGACCCGCAACATCTTCAGCCGGCCCGCCTCGCTCATCGAGGATAGGCTGTCTCCCGGATGGTGGCTTTGCGTCGGCACCATCCTCGCGCTCGCCCTGGCGATATTGTTCTTCGTGTACAAGGACGTCGGCTATTCGCATGAGCTATGGTGGCAGTTCGAATTCACCGCAACCGCACCACGAAGCCTCCGGGCTCTGCTCGGCGTCGGCCTGAGCGCCGGGTGCGCAGCTGTCTGGCTGCTGACCCGCGCGCCGGCGGGCCGAAGCGCTCGACCGACTGCGGACGAGCTACGTGCTGCCATCTCGATCATCGACAACCAGCCCCTGGCAGATGCCAATCTCGTGCGGACCAGCGACAAGAGCCTGCTTTTTTCCGCCAATGATGACGCCTTCCTGATGTACCGCAAACGAGGGCGTTCGTGGGTTGCCTTGTACGGTCCAATCGGCAATCCCGCCGCTCATTCGGAATTGGTCTGGCGTTTCGTCGAGCTGGCGAGGCGGCATGGGGGGCGCGCAGTGTTCTACGAAGTGCCGGGGGAGAGCCTTTCCATATACGCCGATGCCGGCCTTTCGGCGTTCAAGCTCGGAGAGGAGGCGCGGGTCGGGCTGGAGTCCTTCGATCTCAAGGGTTCCCGGCGCGCCTCGATCCGGACGGCGCTTAACAAGGCCGAACGTGACGGCATCGTGTTCGAGCTCTTGCCCGTCGACCGTATCGGCGAATCGATGGACGAGCTTGAGCGCGTCTCCGCAGCGTGGCTCGCCGAGCACGCGGTGCGCGAGAAGGCCTTTTCACTGGGCGCTTTCGAGCGCGGATACATCGCCACTCAGCCAGTCGCCGTATTGAAGCGGCAGGGCCGCATCCTCGCCTTCGCCAATGTCATGACGACGGCTGAGAAGCAGGAAGCGACGGTCGATCTCATGCGCTTCGATCCGGAAGCGCCGAACGGCAGCATGGAAGTCCTCTTCGCGCGCCTGCTCATGCATTTCAAGCAAGAGGGGTACAAATGGTTTTCGCTGGGCATGGCGCCCCTTGCCGGGCTCTCCGGGAATCCGGCCGCACCGATCTGGCACCGCGTCGGCAGAGCCGCCTATGACCACGGAAAAGCGTTCTATAACTTTCGGGGTCTGCGTGCCTTCAAGAACAAATTCGATCCGATCTGGACGGCCCGCTACATGGCGGTGGCCAGCGGCTTGAGTCCATTGCTCGCGATCGCCGACGTCACGGTCCTGATCGGCGGCGGAATTCGCGGAGTGATTTCCAAGTGAGGCCCCTGTGGTTTCGCCTCGGCTTGGCAGCGACCATCGGCGCGACCGCCTTCACCGTGTACTGGATGCGCCCCGAGCCGCTGCCCGATACCGATACCTTGGCGATCGCCGACCTTGTGAAGCCGCAACAGGCTGCCAAAGGCATAGTGTTCCTCTTCTCAGGCGTGGACGGGTACACCGTGGGTGATGCTCAGACCGCTCGCGAGTTCGCGGCGGCCGGCGCGCTGGTGGTCGGCATCGATCTGCGCAAGAGCTTTGCCAAAGTGCAATCGGAGTCCGATTGCGTCTATTTCGTTTCCGATATCGAAGAGCTAAGTCAGTTGATCCAACGCTCTGCTGGCGCGCAGACCTATCTCAATCCCATCATTGCGGGGACCGGCGCCGGCGGTTCGATGGTGATGGCAATCATGGGGCAGTCGCCGGACGCGACGATCGGACGTGCAGTCGCCGTCGATCCAAAGGCGGATTTGCCGCTTCCGCAGGAGCTCTGCAGCGATGCTCCTCACCTTCGGGCCGCGAACGGGCAGGGCTGGATCTACGGCCTGCAGGAAGGCACGCTGCCCGCACCGATCACCGTCGTCCAGACGCCGAAGGCAGATCCGGCAGGGCAGGCCCACGTCTCCGATTTGATCGCCCAAGGATTTCCGATCGATCATGTCACAGCAGCGGGGGAGACGATGGCGTTGACTGCTGCTGTAGAACACGCTCTCACGCAATCGGCTGCGCCGGCCGGCGATGCGTTGGCAGATCTACCGATGGCCGTGCTTCCTGCAGTGGCCAGTCACGACACCATGGCGATCGTGTTGTCGGGTGACGGAGGCTGGCGCGACATTGATAGCGAAGTGGGAGTAGCGCTCTCGCAAGCGGGCGTGCCAACCGTCGGGATCGATTCGCTGCGCTATTTCTGGACGCGCAAGCCGCCCGAGACGATCGCCGCGGACCTGACCAGAATCATTGAGCACTTCACCAAGACCTGGAAGGTCCAGCGTGTAGCATTGATCGGCTATTCGTTCGGGGCTGACGCGCTCCCTGCGGCTTACAACCAATTGCCTCCGGCAGAAAGGAATCGCGTCTCCCTGATTTCTTTGCTGGCGCTGAGTTCTTCGGCGGAGTTCGAGTTTGACGTCAGCGGCTGGCTCGGAATGGACGGAGACACTTCGCACCCGACACTTCCCGACGTTGCGAAAATTCCCGCGTCGATCCTTCAATGCGTTTACGGTGCGGACGACGACGAAAGCGTCTGCGCCAAACTCGCCGGCAGCGGCGCCGACGTCGTCATGATGGACGGCGGACATCACTTTGATGATGACTATGCGGCGCTGGCCAACCGCATAATCGCACGGATACGCTGACCGAATCCCGGCTCGCCAGTCAGCGGCCGTCGCTGACGGGGCACCGCGACTGGGCGGGCAGCATCGGGTGACGCTGAAATGCGTGGATCCCCCAGCGCACCAGGCCGGCCGATTTCATCCCAGTCCGCTGAACATCAGTCGCGACCGCCAGTCTGGCACCACGTCCACCGATGGGTACGCTCTGCGAACCCAAGGGGTGATAACCGCAAGGACGGACCAGCCGCCGCAAAGGCGGCAAAGCCTTTGCACAAACCTGCGGGTATTTTGCTGCTGAGCATGATGGAAGGCGGCCTGGGGAGCAAGCAAATGAACGTCGGATTGGGCGGTTGGCGCGGCGATGGCTGCGAACCTGTTGAAAGCTGGCCACGATGTGACCGTCTACAACCGGACCCATTCCAAGGTCGAAGCCACGGTTTGTTGGCCGTCGCAGTTTGCGGCGGAAAATAACAAGGAGACTGCAAATGGATTGCAATCTAGAATTGTTGTGGATTCCATCCACCAGCGCCGGCGTTATCATATCGATCTGTCTCGCCGGTACTGTCGCGACTGCCACTGCCCAGGGCACCGTGGCGACCATCGTGGCCGACCAGGTGCGAAGCCAAGGCTTCGCTTGCAAAAATCCAAGCTCAGCGGAGCGCATTGAAGCTGAGTCCACCCCCAATCAGACCGTCTACCTGCTCCAGTGCGAGGGCATAACCTACCACGTGCTTTTGATTCCAGATCAAGCAGCTGACGTGGCCAGAGTTGACTGAAGCCCTGTGCGGGACGAAAGGGAACGGCCTCCAGCGAGGATGCACTTCCACAATCGATGATCAAATTTTCTTGAAAAACGCTGCATCGGCCCGCAAGTTAACCTACGTAGTCTTGCAACGAAAAGTATAATTCAGAACTAACCAGCAATAGCTTAAGTAAATCGGCTTGATCGAAAGCTCGCCAGCGAGGCTAGCGCGTCCGATCGGCCATACGCCGGATAGACGGTTCCGCACGAAGAACACGCCACGGCGCCTGGATCAAGGCCTCGCACGGATCGCGACCATGTCAATTTCTAACGTCCTTCGCAGGCACCGCGCCGTGCTGTTTTTCTCCGCTGTGGTAGTGGCGCCCTTCGCCGTTGGGGTCGCTCTGAACGCGAGCTTCGCCGATACGGAAACGGGCTCCTCCCAGGTCGCCTCCGCCACTCCTGCTTCAACCACCTCCTATGCTCCGATCGTTGCGGCCGATAAGCCGGCGGTAGTGACCATCACCTCGATCATGAAAGCTTCACCGGCGCCCGATGACCAAACCGAGTCTTCCGACGGCGGCTCGCCGTCCGACGAGCAGTTGCCTCAATTCTTCGACGATCGGGGTATCCCGGCGCCCAAGGCGCCGCCGCAAGGAGCGACGCAATTGGCAGAGGCCCTCGGCTCCGGCTTCATTATCAGTTCAGATGGCACCATCGTCACCAACAACCATGTCATCGACGGAGCTTCCGACATCAAGGTGACGCTTGACGATGGAACGGAGCTCCCGGCAACCCTTGTCGGCCGAGATGCAAAGTCGGACCTCGCGGTCCTGAAGGTAAAGGCTGGGAAGCCCCTTCCCACTATTGCCTGGGGTGATTCCGACAGGCTTAGGGCAGGTGACCCGATTCTGGCGATCGGCAATCCGTTCGGCATCGGAACGACAGTCACTGCGGGAATCGTTTCCGCCCGCGGGCGCGATCTTCACAGTGGTCCGTACGACGATTTCCTGCAGATCGACGCACCGATCAACCACGGTAATTCGGGTGGGCCCCTTGTCGACACCAACGGCACTGTCGTGGGTATCAACACCGCGATCTATTCGCCCAATGGCGGCAGCGTTGGCGTCGGATTTGCGATCCCTTCCCATGAGGCTGAACAGATCGTCGCCAAGCTGGTGAAAAGCGGTTCGATCGAACATGGGTTGCTCGGCATCGTGATGCAGCCGGTCACACCGGACCTCGCAAACGCCCTCGGCCTGCCAACGCCCGAAGGTGCATTGGTCGCTCATGTCGGCGATGGATCGCCTGCCGCCCATGCAGGCATCGAGACCGGCGACGTCATCACCGGATTTTCCGGCCAAACCATCAAGGAGCCCAAGACCCTGTCTCGAGCTGTGGCGGATCTCGTACCGGGAAAGAGGGAGGCGCTGTCCGTTTGGCGCAATGGGAAGACAGTTGCGCTGTCGGTGGTCATTGGCGGCAACGACGACAGTGTCAAGCCGATATCCGCAACCAACTCTTCGCAGCCGGTGCATTCCAGTTTTCCAACACTCGGTCTAGCGCTTGGTGACCTCAATCAAACCGTTCGCCAAGCCTTGAATGTGTCTTCGCGCGTGCGTGGTGCCGTGGTGGAGGGGATCGATCCCGACCAGCCGGCAGCCACCACCGGCATTGCATTGGGCGACGTCATCGTCGCGGTCAATCACATGCCGGTGAAGACTGCGAAGGAGACAAGTCAGGCCATTAGTGCCGCGGCAAAATCCAGCAAGAAGTCGGTGCTGCTGCTGATTGAGCGCGGCGAACAGCAGACATTCATCGCATTGCCGTTCGGCAAGGGCTAGTTCGCCGTGATGGTGGCATGCTCGTCGGGACGGGGGCAAAATCCTACAAGCTCACCTGATCCCGGCAACCGCCCCGGCGCGCAGGCATTCGAACAAGGTCACCGTCGTGAAAGCAATCACATTCTCCCGCTTCGGCGCACCCGATGCGCTGGTGGTCGCAGACATTCCTGACCCTAAGCCCGGCCATGGCGAGGCGCTGGTTCGGGTCGAAGCCGCTTCGGTCAATCCGAGCGACGTGAAGAACGTGGCGGGTGCGATGTCGCAAACCACCCTGCCGCGCGTTCCGGGACGGGATTTCGCGGGCGTCGTGGAGGTCGGACCGGATGAATGGATCGGCATGGACGTGTGGGGCAGCGGCAATGCCGGATTCACCCGCGACGGAAGCCATGCGCAATACATCATCGTTCCTGTCGCCAGCCTGCGCCGCAAGCCGGAAAGATTGAGTTTCGACGAGGCTGCATCGGTCGGCGTGAACTACCTTGCAGCGCATCGCGGCTTGGTGGATGCGGGCGCGCTGCGCAGCGGCGAGACACTCGCGATCATTGGGGCGGGTGGTGGGGTCGGGAGTGCCGTGGCCCAAATCGCGCGGCGCATGGGGGCAAGCAAGATCGTTGGCGTGGATCGGTCCGCCCCCGACCTAGCCTCGGCAATCGCAAGGGCAACGGACGCATTCATTGCCGGGGCATCGGACACTGCAGCCGCCGTGCGTGATGCGCTCGGCGGCAGAGGCGCAGACTTGGTGTTCGATGCCGTGGGGGGCGTCATGTTTGGCACATCGTTGGCCTGCCTCGCGCCGCAGGGACGCCTTATCGAGATAAGCGCGACCGGTCAGCGGGAGGTGACATTCGACGTCGCGGGCTTCTATCACAATGAGAGCCGGATTTTCGGCGTGGATACCTTGAAGCTGGACCTGACCGCTGCCGGCGCCATCCTGGAGGGGCTGCGGCCTGGCTTCGAAGATGGTGACTACCGGCCGCCCTTCATTGCCGGAACATTCCCGCTGGTTAACGCGGCAGCGGCCTATCAATCCGTGGCGGATGGACAGGCCGGACGGATCGTGCTGCGACCGCAGGGATGAACCGCATGCTCTCGGCCGCACTTTCAATCATCGCCGGGTTGGCCGTCGGGGTAGGCTATGGCCTGTGCGGGATACGTTCCCCGGCGCCACCGGCGATTGCCCTTTTGGGGCTGCTCGGGATGCTGGCAGGGGAACGCGGCGTCCTTCTGGCCCGACACCATTTCGGCAACCAGCTTTACGATGCCTCGCCTGCCCAGGCGCCCGCAAATCTGTCCGACCATCGAACGCCCGAAACACTGAGAGAGTGAACCATGCAGGCGCAGAGTCAAGACGAGACGCAAGCAACGCACAGTCTCTTTGGAACTTTTGTCGTGCCCGCGATCCCTGCGCCACAGGTTGAGGCCGCCTCGCAAACCGATCCGGCTTTTTGAACGTAAGAACCGTCCACGCTAACAGGAGTCTCAGCAAATGACAGAGAACAAAAAAATAGCTTTGCGCACCCGGCGACCGTCGGGCATAACCGACCTCTCTTCGGACGCAACCCGCGATATCAGCGCGGGACTTAACGGCCTGCTGGCCGACGTCTTTGCCCTTTACCTAAAGACGAAAAACTTTCACTGGCACATGAGCGGTTCGCATTTTCGCGACTATCATCTCCTGCTTGATGAGCATGGTGATCAGATCTACGCAATGACCGATCCGATCGCCGAGAGGGTCCGCAAAATTGGCGGCACCACACTGCGATCCATCGGGCAAATTGTGCGGACTCAGCGCATCGCCGACAATGATGCCGAATACGTCGAGCCGCAGGATATGCTTGACGAGTTGAGGGACGACAATCTACGCCTCACGTCGGCGATGCGCGAGGTACATAATACCTGCGACAATTACCATGACGTAGCAACGGCTAGCCTTCTTGAGGTCTGGATTGACGAGACCGAGCGGCGCACGTGGTTTCTCTACGAAATGTTGCACCGTGCCAGCGCGTGGGCTTGAAGTTCAGTTTTACGGACGAAATTCGACACCCATACTTATTTATACACAAAACTATACCTTGATATATTACAGATTTCTGCAGATCGACCCTAGATATTCGATGAAGGCCAGGAACTGAGACGAAAATCACGTTTGACCGTTCCTGAGAGCCTGTAACCGGAATGCGCGGTCGATAAATAGCCGCCTTCCTCATCGAAAAGGACTTGTAATCATGCGTTCTATCACTTTGAAGGCAGCGCTTGCCGCGATGATCATCACCGTTCCGCTCTCCGGGGCCTTTGCCGCCTCGCATGACGGTGGCCACGGTGGCCGCCATGAGGGCAGCGGCGCTTACGGCGACTTCGCTCAGAAGCGCTGGTTTGACGGCATTGACTCGTTTCGCCACTACAACACGCCTCTGGGCGTCAGGCACTACGACAGCCCCTACAATCGCTAAAAAGCAGGCGCCAGCGCCTGGTCTTGGCACCCGCCGCTGCGTTGTAGCGGCGGGTGTTGTCGCGCCAGGATTTATCCCGAGCGAGTTCGTCGAGTTGTGCTTGGTATTTGGTAGGTCGGAATTTGGCCTATCGGCTTGCAAGGTCGGCTCATTGGCGACTGTCCCGGACCAGCCGCGACCTGTCTCCTTGGATGTCCCGCACTTGCGACAGCCGTTTGCAGCCGGCTGTATTTCTGGTGAACCGTGATGGGCTTCTGGCCCGCGCTGCAGTCTTCAGTTTCGAAATCCGCCTTTCAATTCAACGGGCTCGCTTTGCCAGCGCCCCGCGACGTTCGCGTGGCCTTGGCGAAGACTGCCTTTCGCCTGGCCGATGCATTTTGAGACAGCCGGGTGATGAACGCCGGCGTTGGTATCCAAGACGCCGCCTTGCGGAGCCTTGAAACATCCAGCCGGACTTCGCGGGAACAAACCGCCAGTTCGACGGCGGTGAAACTATCTTGGGATACACTCTCGAACTACGCAAATCCCAGCCAAACCGGGCGGTCCAGGGCCTATCCGAGGCTCCGCTGGTAAGCACTCGGAGTAAGGCCGGCCACCTTTCGAAAAGCGGCCGTGAATGAGCTGGTTTCGCTGTATCCGACAGTCAATCCGATGTCCGTCACCGAATGAGCGCGCG
This sequence comes from Mesorhizobium sp. M0060, assembly GCF_040323155.1. Taxonomy (NCBI): domain Bacteria; kingdom Pseudomonadati; phylum Pseudomonadota; class Alphaproteobacteria; order Hyphomicrobiales; family Phyllobacteriaceae; genus Mesorhizobium; species Mesorhizobium sp. M0060. The sequence goes on along the minus strand of NZ_JAMYUP010000017.1, from coordinate 127,700 downwards.
TCGCGAGAAGACTTTTGGCATGCTCGATTCGACGGCTGGTGTGATACCGATGCGGAGGCACACCAAATGACAGCTTGAAGGCGCGGCAGAAATAGTACGGGCTCAACCGGGCAAGCTGCGCGAGAGTGGCCAGCGGTATCGGTTCGCCCAAATGCGCATCGATATGCGCCGTTACTATCCGCTTCTGCCAAGCCGCGAGTCCGCCTCGAAGCTGAGGTTCGGCTCTCGGCGTCCCTTTGTGAAAACGGACCAGTTCATGAGCCAGGACGATACCCAGCGCTTCCAGGTACCGCTGATTCTCCAGGTTTGGGCTTTCGAGCGACCTCATCAGTTTGAGGGCTGTGCCCAGAAGCGTTGCATCCTCAAAGAAAAGCTTCGCCACGAACGTCATATCTGCCGTGTCCGCGTTGAACGGAACTTGCAGCTTGGCAGGATCAAAATAAATGAACATGAGACGCGCAGACGTCCGCGGCTCATGCCATTCAAGGTATTCGCGGCCGGCGGGCACGAAGGTGAGCTTGCGACCAAAATCCAGAAGTTTCGATCGGGATAAACCTTCGACGAAGGTATCACCGTCTCGCCGCGCGCCTTGTTCATAGACCACCAGTAAGTGCATGGGCGCGCGAAACCGGAACTCGAATTTGTCATGACCTGCAGCTTGGACTACCTCAGCAACTATCCCATCCGAAATCGCCGTGCGACTACTCACAGCGTCGGCTGAAGATATCTCGACGCGGTAATCGGCCACGTCGACGGTCCGGCGCCCGAACTGCGCGTACGCCGCGGAGCTGGCACGTTGTGCCTTTCTGCCGTTGAATGGAGCGCGCCAATCTCCCACCAAAAGTGGGCCGGTTTGCTGCAATCGCGGCGCATTGCCCGCAAAGGTCGTAATCGCAAGTGCATCGATGTCGCTGGGGGCAGAATTCGTCAACATGGCTTGGCGCACATCCTTCGGGCTATCCCATCTGATGTCAGCGTAAAGCGCCGGTGATGATTTACTCCATTCTACATCCGTAGGCGGCCCTAGAGTGTTGGTTTGAACTGCTCATACTTTGGTTTGGGATTGGACGGCGCAGTCGATAGTAGTGCTGCCATCATTTGTACAGTTGCGACGATGCCATACTTTTGCCCCGCAACTCGACCGGTCATTTCAGACCGGCGTCCTTGGCTGCAAGACCGCCGATCGCCGACCAGTCGAGCTTGTCGCCGCCATTAGCCAGCAGGGTAAGAAACCGGTCGCGGAGAAGGCTGGCGATCGGCATCGGCACGCGCAAGTCCTCGGCAGCCGCAAGGGCAAGCCGAATATCCTTGGAGCCAAGGGGTGCTGCGAACGCGGCCGGTTCGAAAATTCCGTCGGCGATCAGTCCGCCATAGACTTTGTAGACCGGGAGGCCAAACAGGGTCGAGGTCAGAAAGTCGGCATATTGCCGCCGGTCGAGACCGGCTTTGCCGATCAGCGCCATTGCTTCGCCGAGCGATTCGATAACCGAAGCGAACAGGAAGTTGCCGCTGAGCTTTACCAAATTGGCAAATTTCGGAATCTCGGAGACGATGAAAGTGTGTCTCCCGATTGCATCGAGGAGCGGTGCAACTGCCTTGACATCATCCGGCGCACCGGCGGCGGCGACAACAAGTTGGCCCGCCGCCGCCACATCAGGGCGGCCGAACACTGGCGCCGCCACAAAACGCTGCCCCGCCTTGGCGTGGGCCGCGGCAAGCCGTTCGGACAATGCGACACTAATGGTGCTCGACGAAACATGGATCGCGCCGACCGACAGGCTATGGATTGCGCCACCGTCGCCGAACACCACGTCCTCGACGGCCTCGTCGTTTGCCAGCATGGTCAGGACGATATCGCCGTGACAGGCGTCTGACATATTGGCCGCCGCTTTCGCTCCCAGCGTGACCAGCGTTTCGACTTTCGCGCGTGTCCGATTGTAAACGGTCACATCATGCCCCGCTTTCAAGAGGTTGGTCGCCATGCCGGCGCCCATATGCCCTAACCCGATAAACCCGACTTCCATATCTCTGCCAGCTCCTCTTGGTGATGCGGCAGACGCTACGAGGCGGTCTGCGAAAAGGCTTTGCCCTTGTTGCGGCGCGTGGGCTTTTCTTGCTGCTATCAACTATTTGCGCCGGTATTTGCGCCGGTCACCCCTGCGGTGCCTCATGACCGCTATCTGCGCAATGTCGATCCAAATGCCGCAAAGCGGCTGAAGCAGAGGGCAGAGCGGTGCGTTAGACAGCGTGGCGGCTCAAGTTTCTGAAATCAACGCAAGCCTGGCACAATGACCAACCAAGAACCTCGTTGCTGTGGGCCGACCGTCGACGTCGTTGCTCGGCCGGTCTTTCGCGCCGAGCCGACAGAAGTCCCAATTGCTGGCGCCGGCGTCGTTCCGATCGCTGTCCCGGCGCTTTTGGCCTTCGTTGCCGGATATGTGGACAGTTGTACCTTCCTGGCATTCGCCGGCCTCTTTGTTGCGCAGATGACGGGTAGTTTGGTGGTGGCTGGCTCCGAACTGGTCGCCAAAAACGATGGCTTTCTGATCAAGGTGCTGGCAATCCCCATCTTCTTTGCGGCCGGGGTGTTGACGACCATAATCGTGAGAGCGCTTGGCTCAGATAGCCGAAGAGCCTTGGTCGCGACCCTGGCGCTCGAGGCAGCGCTACTCGCTGGACTGGCGTGCGTCGATGTCTCGTCAGGGGTGACGACGGTCACATCGGTTGCGGTACTGTTCGACCTCTCAGCCATGGGCGTTCAGAGCGCCTCCGTTCGGCTTCTGCTGGTTCAATACGGGTCAACCAACGTGATGACGACCAACACCACGCAACTGGCAATCGACCTCACCGACATGCTGCTCGCATTGCGCCGCAACCCTCGTGACGCAGCATGGGGCCTCAGCGACGAGCGCACTCGGGTCGCGCTGGCTCGAGTTGCTCCGATCATGCTCGGTTTCGTTGCCGGCACGGTTGCGGGAGGCTTGGCGTACACTTCGATAGGCCTCAATGGCTTGGTGTTCGCAGTCGGCATCGTAGCAACTCTCGCTATCTGGGCCGTCAAGGGCACTTGGCTGCGCCGATGACCAGCCCACATTCATGATCTCAACCGAGCCTCCGCGCGCTGGCGTGGTGAGGCGCGTTTTGGATTTGGCGAACCTAGGTTAGCCCGATATCTTCGCCCGCGCGATGGCCTCAGGAGGGAAGGGCTTCGCCTGCGGACTCGAGGTCGTCGCCGCATTGATCCGACTATTCGGATTCCCGCAAAGCGTTGGATAGGCAGTCGATCAGCACTTTGCCGTCGAACGGCTTGGTCAGGAAGCCGACCGCTCCGGCCTCCAATGCTCTTTTCCGACTGCTATCCTCAGGAAAAGCCGATATGAAAATGACAGGCACCCTTACGCCTTGGGCGATTAAATGAGCCTGCAGGTCAACGCCGCTCATGCCTGGCATTCGGATGTCCGTGATCACGCAGCTAGTGTCCTCGACGTGGGGAGACTCCAGGAATTCTTCAGCCGACGCAAACGCATGAACGAGGAACCCATGAAGGCGCACCAGTTTTGCGGTGGCGATCCGGAGCGATTCATCGTCATCGACGATTGAGATTATCGGAACGCTGGACAGCTGACATCCTCTCAAGAAAGTTGTGCGCGACTCCTCGTCGCGCGTCTACGACCTTAGTCCATTCAGCGCCGACTACGAATCATACAGAGGTTTTATTGTTTGGTACGGTGAAGGTGGAGAGACTCGGCCATTCTCACCAAATCAGCCAAAGTCTTGGCTCCCATTTTTTTCATGACGTTGCCGCGATGTATCTTCACGGTGATTTCGCTCAGCCCTACCTCGGCCGCAACCTGCTTGTTCATCAGCCCAGTCGTAACCAATGCCATGATCTCCCGCTCGCGTGCACTCAGCGACTCGAAGAGAGCTTGCAGAGCCGATAGCTCTCCCTCCTTTTCACGCCTGCGTCGATCGCGATCAATCGCCGCGACAACAGCGTCCAGGATGTCCTGGTCTCGAAACGGCTTGGTCAGGAAATCGACGGCGCCTGCTTTCATGGCTCTCACCGACATCGGAATGTCGCCATGACCGGTCATGAAAATGATTGGAATGTGGATGTTTGCCCTGGCAAGTTCGCTTTGAATATCAAGACCGCTCACCCCGGGCAGCCGAACGTCGAGTATGAGGCAACTCGGAACATCCGGGAGTTTGTGTTGCAGCAGTTCCGCTGCTGACCCGAAAACCTCGGTGTTCAGATCCACCGTGCGAAAAAGCCTCTTGAGGGCCTCGCGGAATGAAATGTCGTCCTCAACGATGAAGACGATTGGCCCGTTGCCGCGGGCGACTGGATCATCCGTGAGCAATCGGCCGGTCAAGATCGTGTCTCTTGATGCGGCCACGGACAGAACTCAGTGGTTACGACGGACCTCGCGTTGCATGAGCCCGCCGCCAACATCGCCTGGATTATCGAACAAGGGAAACACCGCCCCATGCACATTCTGCGGCGCCTGACCGTAACGAAGGAAAATCTCGTGTTTTGGCTACCTGGCATGTGCGGCAACGTCCCAGCTAAGCCCCGTCGTGGAGATAAAAGCACTTTCAGGAAAGATCGGCAATTTGATTGCGAAGCCAGCGAAAGCGACGCGTCCTCAGGCGCCGGGTTTTCCTCTTGACGTCCCTACGGAAAAACGCGCGAAATCCGCAACCACGATGCAAACTTGGCAATAGCGAAGAAGCATCCGTCGGCGAAGAGTACTAGTTTGTTGTCGGCGTTGCGATCTGTGGTGTTCGGTGCATTTCTATAACATCATAGCAGCGCTCCAACTCGTGCCAATTGATCCCATGGGCCTTCCCCTCCCGCCCGCCGATCGATTGTGAGGGTGCTCTTCCTCCCGGGAGCGTTTTTCACCGTGCGAGTTCTTGGGCCGATGACATGCCGTCATCGGCCCATTTTTCCCTCTGTCTCACAAGCAGGGTTAGCCGGCTCCCTATGGCGGTCGAATTCATCAAGCTGGTTGCCGTGAAGACCTGCTACTCGGGCGCCGCTTGTCCAGGAGGCTGGAACTGCCGCCCAACGCCGTCGTGGCTCTAATATACGGATCCTATCCTCGGTCGCCGGAGGGTTGCCAACGTCGGCACTTTTCGCGATGAGACTTGTTGCGGCGCCCTGCATCGCGCCGATTTTCGGAGAGGACAAGAATCTGACGTCGCAATTGGCGCCCGACTGCAACCGTGGTCGAAATGATGGCTGGATCAGAAGGCGACTTTCGACCGCAATCACTGCGTCGCGAGAAGCCCAGCATATCTCGTCAAAACCCATACATGCCCGAAAAGAGGCCAGAATCGACTGAGGGATACTTGTCGTTGTCGCCCTTGAGCTGCGATAGGGGCGTCGCAGTCGAACGGGCAGTCGGTGCTTGGAGATGCCTCGGCAACGTTACGTGGTTTCTGTGCTCCTTTCGTACGACAAGATCGAGCTTCTGCTGTGTCTGTGACGGAAGCGAACTTGCCGCAGAGGCGCAAGCGGTTGACAGAAAAATTGCCGCGAGTGCGGCCTCGATGGAAAAAGAGCGCATGTCGATTTCACCCATTATGTCGTTCTGTTGCACAGCCCCGCAAGACTTCGATTGTTCATGCCGGCAGTATTCATTTAGGCTTCTCGGCGGCCTTAAAACACTATACGAAATGCACTCAAACTAGATTTAAGGAATTATTTTTGTAAACCGAAAGAATGCCAATCAGTTCATCTAACGCGAGGCGACGTGGCGCTTAAGGCCCAGAGAACTAGCCGATCGTCACTGCACTAGCATTCGCCGGTTCGCGGATTGTCAGAGGCCTCTAGGTATATTGGTATATTTATTTCAAACTAGGACATTACGCCTGCCAACCTGCGTACAATATGGGACTGCGGATACCCGCGTTTAGGATTGTCTTGGCAAGCACAGCGCTGTGCGCCCAAACCGCAATTGTGCAGAACGCAATTTGTCACAACACGGTTCACTATTGCCTCCCAGACGTACCGACCTCCGCCCAACGTCAGTTTTCGTAGCGCCGGCATTGCCGCTGTCGCAAGTCTGCATTCGACGCTGACGCGGCAATCTCCCGTCAGGCAAGCGCCTCCATCTGTTCCAGCCCAAAGGAAACACGCCCATGAGCACCTTCACAACCAAGGACGGTACAGAAATCTACTACAAGGACTGGGGCACCGGGCAGCCAGTGGTCTTCAGCCATGGATGGCCGCTCAGCGCAGATGCCTTTGAGGACCAGATGTTCTTTCTTGCTTCGCACGGGTATCGCTGCATTGCGCATGACCGCCGTGGCCACGGGCGGTCGAGCCAACCATGGACCGGCAACGACATGGACACGTATGCCGACGATCTCGCGGAAGTTGTCCACAAGCTTGATCTCAAGGACGCCATCCACGTCGGCCACTCCACGGGTGGCGGGGAAGTTGCTCGCTACATCGGGCGGCACGGCACGAAGCGTGTGGCGAAGGCCGTTTTGATCGCCTCGGTCCCGCCTCTGATGGTGAAGACGCCGACCAATCCTGGCGGCACGCCACTCGAGGTGTTCGACAAGATGCGCGCCAGCGTCCACGCCGACCGCTCGCAATTCTGGAAAGATCTCAGCCTGCCATTCTTCGGCTACAACCGGCCAGGCGCGAAGGTCTCGGAGGGAGCGCGCCACTCATTCTGGCGGCAAGGAATGATGACGGGTTTCCCTGCCGCATACTTCTGCATCAAGGCGTTCTCCGAGACCGATCAGACCGAAGACCTGAAGAAGTTCGACGTGCCAACGCTGATCATGCACGGTGACGACGACCAGATGGTGCCGTTCGCTGACGCCGGCCTGCTTCAGTCAAAGCTCATCAAAGGTGCGACGCTGAAGGTCTACAAGGGCGCCCCGCACGGTCTCTGTATGACGCTCAAGGATCAGGTCAACGAGGACTTGCTGGCGTTTTTCAAAGTCTGAGCAACAGGGATGAAGCTGCCTTTTGCATGATGCCGGAGGCCATCCGATCGCCGGCTCTCACCGATTAGTCCGCGGTCAACACGAGCCGCCCGCAGGGCGGCTTCGACCGTTTTTGTACCTAGTATCAAGTTGTTCAAACCAAGCCGCTCAACGGCAAGGTTTGAAAGCAGCGCTATCGAACGTTCAAATCAGATCATGAACTACGGGCGGTATCCATATAATGTTAAATTGCTACAGGCGGCGCAGGGTCAGCGTGTTTATTTACAAAGCACTGCGCCCTCACGTCTTTCGGCCACGCCTGTCGGTGATGGCAGCTCTCGGCCTATGTTTTTATCTTGTACTTCAACATATTTTCGAGTTGCTTCGCGCGGCCCTCATCGCTTTCGACATAACGACGCTCATGATGATTGTGGCATGCCTGGTCATCGCCTGGAAGACAGCGCGTCGCATGATGCCGAGGCGTGCGGGCGAGGAGAATGAGCGGAAGTTCTCTGTGCTCATGACCGGCATCGCTGTTTGTGTCGTTATCCTGGGAGCACTCGGTCTGGAACTTTCGGGCGTCCACCAAAAATCGGTGAATGAGATCGTGTTGGCGTCAGCGACGATCATGCTTGCATGGGGATTTCTTAACATGCTTTTCGCTTTCTACTATGCCTACGAGTTCTATCGTCGACAGCAGCGAAATCATCGGCCCCTGGCATTTCCAGGCACCACACAACCTGACTATTTTGACTTTATCTACTTTGCGTTCACCATAGGCATGACCTTTCAGGTCACCGATGTAGGGTCCGATCGGGACCGATCAGACATATCGTTTTCTTGCACGCGCTGATCTCCTTCGTCCTTAGCGTGATTGTGCTGGCTCTGATGGTCAATGTCTTCGTCGGCGTTCTCTATTTTGGGTGAGCTTTCAACGTGGCGTGACGGCAGAACGCCCATGGAACTGCGCAACAGACAGATCGTGCTGTGGCGTTGTAGATGCCACGCCGGACGTCGATCGGATTGCCGTGCCAATTCCGGGCGAGGGCGACGGTCTCATACCTAAGTATATCCAGGCCAAATCATTCGCGTAGGTCGATTGCCATCGGTAGAATAGCCGTTTAGAGCCGAACTTGATTATCTAAATTCCATAGCAGTCCGAAACTCGCCAGCATGACCGGCAGGCGTGGCACAGAATGCTCTCATTATACTTGTGCGTTCTATGTTTTTCGGAGACTGCATCGGCGAAAAGTTATGGAGGCAAACGATGTCGTTCGAATTGCGCAGAATCGAAGGGATCAGCATTCCCAAGTTCTGGAACGACTACACCAATTTTGAAGACAGCGGCCTCCCAAAGCATTCGACCTCGTCAGCTGCTTCACGCTTAGGCTTTGTCGTCGGAATAGCGACGAGACAGGTAAATCTGATCCTATTCGTGCCGGATCCAAAAGAACCAGGGGGTTTGGTCGACGACCCAACAAGAGCCAACTTGCTGGATGCGGTTATGCGCCTGCTCCCGAAGGGAATGGCAGTGCGCTTTCTCAGGATCGGTAACGACGACTTGCGGCGTCGTTTGGGAATTTTTCGCGAGAAGGCAGGACCCGATCGATGTTTGTTTCTGGACCTCCGATCGCAGGCCGACTCCGCGATAGAGGAATTGGCCCGCGCCCTGCTTAGAATCGACGGGATGGACGAGCATTTCGGCGAAATCTACGCAAGCGCCGTCGGACTAGCGATCGCCGCGCGGCTTCTGGGCCATGACCATCGCCCCGATCCCTTTCGGCCAAAACGCAATTGTGGAGCTTTGCCGAGATGGCGGCTCAAGCGCGCCCTTGAGTACATCGATGCGAACCTGGCAGAGCCGATCACGCTTGGCGACCTCGCCGCAGTAACGGGGCTCTCACCAATGCACTTCGCTGCCCAATTTCGCATATCGACCGGCATTCGTCCTCATGAATATTTGTTGCGGCGTCGTATCGAACGAGCACGGGAGCTCCTCTTGCAGCATGATTCGTCGATCGTCGACGTCGCGCTCAGCGTCGGATTCCAGACGCAGTCTCACTTCACCACGGTGTTCAAACGTTTCATGGGTGACACGCCGCATCAGTGGCGGCGGTCAAACTATAGCGAAATAGATCATTTGCCGGCCAAACTACCTCGGAGTCCAGGAATAAAGATTTCTGGGTCTTGTGTGGAGTTGCGGCGGCACCAGGCGCCCCGAGTCGCACTATAGGCAAAAGAATATTCGGCCACGCGGATCCATCGGGCAGTGTTCGATGCGTTGTGGTTCGACTTGTAGACAGGAGAATACGCATGCAAGCACTATCGCGCCGGAATGTCCTTGCGCTCGGAGGTGTCGCCGTCGCGGCGACGGCTGCCCATGCAACGACGTTTGGCAATCCGGATGAGCCGCCGCAGGGCGCAATAAATGCAAATCCCGGTAGCCTATCGGACCCCGGCCCAAAGAATCCGGCGGTCGCGGATCAGCTGTGTCGCGCTCAGCGTCGGATTCCAGACGCAGTCTCACTTCACCACGGTGTTCAAACGTTTCATGGGTGACACGCCGCATCAGTGGCGGCGGTCAAACTATAGCGAAATAGATCATTTGCCGGCCAAACTACCTCGGAGTCCAGGAATAAAGATTGCTGGGTCTTGTGTGGAGTTGCGGCGGCACCAGGCGCCCCGAGTCGCACTATAGGCAAAAGAATATTCGGCCACGCGGATCCATCGGGCAGTGTTCGATGCGTTGTGGTTCGACTTGTAGACAGGAGAATACGCATGCAAGCACTATCGCGCCGGAATGTCCTTGCGCTCGGAGGTGTCGCCGTCGCGGCGACGGCTGCCCATGCAACGACGTTTGGCAATCCGGATGAGCCGCCGCAGGGCGCAATAAATGCAAATCCCGGTAGCCTATCGGACCCCGGCCCAAAGAATCCGGCGGTCGCGGATCAGCTGCCGTCTTTCGAAAACCCACCCGCAACCGATGTCGGCGGCATGCCGAGGTTCTGGTCCTCGTTCAACATTGCATCCAAGCGCATTCAGGGCGGCGGCTGGGCCAGACAGGTCACGGTCGCGGATTTCCCGATTTCGACGTCCGTCTCCGGCGTCAATATGCGACTTGGACCTGGCGGCATCAGGGAGCTTCATTGGCATCTTGCTGCCGAATGGGGATACGTCACGAAAGGTAGCATGCGGGTGACAACGCTCGATCAACTGGGCCAAGCCTATGTGCAAGACATCAAGGAAGGTGACATCTGGTATTTTCCAGCAGGCTCTCCGCATTCGCTCCAGGGTCTCGGGCCAGACGGTTGCGAGTTCCTGATCATCTTTGACAATGGTGAGGCCTCCGAATTCAATACGCTTCTTGTGACGGACTGGTTCGCCCATACGCCGCCGGAAATTCTGGCCCAGAATTTCGGCGTGCCCGCCGACAGTTTCAAATCGATACCGCTTCATGATCTCTGGATATTCCAGGGACAAGAGCCAGGTCCGCTCGCCGCCGATCAGGCCGCCGTGCGGTCCGGCGGCGCGCCTGCGAATCCGTTCACGTTTTCGCTGCGCGATAGCGTGCCGGTGAAGGAGAATTCCTCAGGCGTAGTCCATCTCGCCGATAGCCGGACATTCAAGGTATCGACGACGATCGCCGCGGCCGTGGAGACGATCAAGCCCGGTGCCCTCCGACGAATGCACTGGCATCAAAATGCCGACGAATGGCAGTACTGGATAAAGGGGCAAGGGCGCATGACCGTGTTCGATGCCGGTCCTCGGGCCGAAACGGCCGACTTCCAGTCCGGCGACATCGGCTATGTTCCGAAGAACCAAGGTCACTACATCCTGAATACAGGCACCACCGACCTGCAGTTTCTGTCGATTTTCAAGGCGCCGGAATACCATGAGGTCGACCTATCGGACTGGCTCACCCACGCTCCGTCCGAATTGGTCGCGCAGCACCTGAATGTCGATCCGGCTGTGCTTGCGAAATTTCCTAAAGAGCAGCTCGGCATCATGCCCGGCTGACGGCAGCCGACGCCAGGGCCAAAATCGCTTTGGGCGTGCCGATGATCGAGCCGCTGCACTGATTGGCTATTCCTCGCAACAACTGTCCAACCCAAAAGGATGGTCATCATGAACGACAGTCTCTCGCCCGTCGAAATCGTGGAGGCAATGGTCGACCTCGGCGCCGCCAAAGCTGCTCACCGTCCCACCGATCTGTTGATTCGTGGCATGTTCGCTGGAGCACTGCTCGCCTTCGCGACCAGCCTGGCCCTGCAGGGCGCGCTTCAGACCAATATTCCGCTTGTCGGCGCCCTCATCTTTCCGGCGGGGTTCGCCATGATCGTCGTGCTTGGCCTGGAGCTTCTGACCGGGAATTTTGGTCTGGTTCCATTGGCAGTACTTTCTGGACGCACCACGGCCTTGCGGATGTTGGCGAACTGGATCTGGGTCTTTGCCGGCAACATGCTAGGAGCCTTGATCTTTGCCATGCTGTTCTACTTCGTTCTGACCGACGCCGGCAACGCCGGAGCCGGCGCGCTGGGGGACCATATCCGAGCGCTCGCCGAGTCTAAGACGATCGCCTACGAGCCATATGGGTACGGCGGTCTGGCGACAGGATTCGTCAAGGCGATGCTATGCAACTGGATGGTCTGCCTTGGCGTCGTGATGGGAATGAGTTCGAGGTCCTTGCCCGGCAAGATTATCGGATGCTGGTTGCCCATCTTTGCGTTTTTCGCGTTGGGATTTGAACATTGTGTCGTCAACATGTTTGTCATACCCATGGGAATGATACTGGGAGCCAAGATCAGCTTCGCTGACTGGTGGTACTGGAATCAAATACCAGTGACCTTGGGTAATATTGCTGGCGGGTTTCTGTTCGCCGGCCTTCCTCTTTATTGGACATATCGGTGGCGGGGCAATACAAGCGTGTCAACTCCGGCAGTGAGAACAGCGGGCGTTCGGACCGACCGCCTGATCGGATTCGAAGGTTGTCGCGCGCCAGGCGCAAGGCGGTCGCCGAGGGCAGGCCAATAAAGCCGAGACGGTCGACCAACATCATCGTCGCGGTCACCCGAGCCTTTCGAGCATCTGACCAGCAGCGAAGACAAGCTACAACCGGGACGTCGTCCGAAATGATCCGACGAGCGTTCGAACCGTACCTCACGAGCAGGGCAGACGAAAAGGGGACAGGTCTCGGTCTTCCCCTGACTCAACGTTACGTCGAACGTCGCGGCGGCATCCCTACGTCGAGAATGAAGTCGGTCGTGGCACGTCGACTCGGAGGTGCTTTCTGTCGATTCCGGAGGGCGCCTGATCGTAGGATAGGTTGGAGGCCTCGAACCTGGCCGCGGAGAGCCGGTGCGTGCTCATACACAACGCGGCGCGCGGTCAGTCGAAGATCGGCTTTCCGATCGCGTTCGAAAAGATGTTGCCGAGATAAAAGTGGAGCTGTGCACGCACGCCAATGTCGCGGCCCGAGCGCTCATTGATCGAAAGGATCGCCTCCACCCCGAGTTGGGCGTACTCGCCCACCCAGATAACGCCCGGATTGATCGTGCCGGTGGCCTCTCCAGCCAACCGCCCGTCAAGCGGCGTCTGCATTGCGAATTCCACCAGCGGTACCAAACCCCTTGGCGAAGCGGTGAGCACCTCCCTTGCCAGCGGAATACGAATTGGTGAGCAGGCTGTATTCCAGGGCGAAGCCCCATTGCAGGACGTTTGGGTTGTCGATTGTGGTGGCGCCGGTCACGGTGGTGGATTGGGTTGGCAGCGCGATTCCAAGGGTCGCGGTGACATTGATCGGACGCAGCCACGCCATCGAATCAGACAGATCATCGAAGCCCTTGCCCATGTAAACGGTCGGCGTCAGGGTCGAGAACGACTTGGCACCAATGTCAGACGATCCGGTGCCGCCCAGCGCCACTGTGCCGCCTACCGAGAAGACGAACTCGTGCTCGGGATTGGAATAGAGTTCATACTGGGTGCCGAGCACTAAATTGTCGAAGCCCGCGCGCGTGCCCGCCTGATCGACGATGCGGTAGTTCTCGGTGAACGACACCGACCAATCCGGGGTGAGGAGCTTGCTGTAGGAGAAAGGAAAGTCGACCTCGCGCGAGGTGGTGTCAGGCAACCGCACCAATTGAGGAAAATTGACGAAGTCGGCCGGAGTGGGAACGACGGTCGCCAGAGTCGCGGGGAAGAAGCGGTCCCTAACGTAGGACGCCGACGCTTCCGAAGATGAGCGAAAGACAATAAGAAGCTCGGCACCGCCATGTACCACGCCCGATCAGCCATCCTACTCTCCTACCGACAAGTTCATCCTTTGCGTCAGGCGTTCATCATAGAGGGCGACGACGATCCTGAAGGATTCGGCGTTGATCAACTCGAATTGCCTGGGGCCGGCGACGTCGTCGACTTGGGTTTCGTACATCCACTGGCGGTGGGAATTGGGGGCGATCATCCTCCTGGACATTCACGCGCAGAGCCTGCCGCTTGGGGCGTGGATGGGTCGGTTCAGTGGGGCATCGTCTTTCTCTGTGAACCAAAGCAAGGCGATCAACAAATCGGAATAAATGGCGAAGCAAATCAAGAACGATCTGGTGACCGCGTCCGTGCTCGAGACCGCGAGCACGGCGAAAAGGCAGAGCGGCGCTACCATCGTGACGAAGAGTTCGAACCAGTGCGTCTCACCGAGACGGCCGCACCGGCGTGACATTGCATCGATGTTCGGCGAGTCGAGCGGACCAATGCCGGCAGAGACTGCGGAGGCAAACACCGAACCTTGCCCACCGCGGCGCAGAGCGAAGAAGGCCCCGAGTTCGACCGCACTCATGGGCCTCAGCCTCCAGGCCGAACAACGCGATCGGCCGTCGACATCGGCGCGCCCCAGCCTCCGGTCGCGGATTTGCAAGGCCGGATTGACTTACTGGCTGCCATAGGTCGAAATCCTTGCGTTTGAGCGTGGAGCATCGCGCTCAGACCATGAAATGTCTTTCGAAAACGCCGCCCTAGTTCAAGCTTCGCCCGCTGCGCATATTGGTTTGCCATGTGGCGCGTCGCCGGTGACCCGCGTGCCGTGACCTGGCCGGGCGAAGGAGGAGGGCGCTGGCGGCGATGAGCCATTGTCTTCGTCGAGGATGATACCTCGTTTCGCGCGGCGCTGAGGAGGTTTTTCGCACGGTCGACTGACGCACCGAGGGGCGTGGCTGGCGGCGTTCTCAGAGTTGTGAGTGCGTCTACAACCTGCTAACCGGGGCACGGCGCCGAACAGTCTCATCGCACGCTCGCGCGCTCATCGCGTATTGCTGCGACGCGATCCAGCGCAGCATCCAGGCGCAAGAGCAAGTGAACGGCGTGAGAGATGGGATCGTCGGCCCCTGCCGGAACCACATTGTTGGCGGTATCGGCGCCTGCTACCGCTCCCGCCGTTTTGGACCCTGCGCCTGTCAGGTAACCCAGCGTGGCGTCTGTGCGCGCGAGCGCATCTGCGGCTATTTTCGTAAGCCCGGCGTCCTCGATGCGACCGCTTCTTAGGCAGATTGTTCCGAGTTCTCGCCCCCAATTCTCGCATGCGCCTAGCACCATGACGCGCCTGCGCAGCCTTTCGCGGCGTACCATCCCGAAGCTCGACTGCTCAGATGCAGCGACTGCTTCGAGTTCGCGGAAACGTTGCCCGGTCCCGAGGATGTGGCTGGCGAGGTTGCGCGTCGGCTTGCCTTCCAGCAGCACGGCGGCGGCGCCCCTCACCAAATTGCGCAAGGCATTCAAGAACGCGGTGTCCGCCTCTTCCGTCACATCCCGTTCGCGCCGCACCAGCACGAGGCACGCGACCAGCACGCCCGACGCGACGCCGATAGCCGACTCCTCCAGACGCGTCAGCAGGACATCGAAGGTGAAATACCCCATCATCCCGAACATCAGGCCGAGGATCACCGTAATCCAGAAGACCATGACGCTGTAGGCGATGACATTGGCCTGAAAGGCGAGAAACACGGCGATGACGATGGCAACGATGCTCGGCAGCTCGTGACCGGACAGCAGTGTCGCCAGCAACTGGCCCGCCACCAGTCCGGCCGTGGTGCCGATGACGAACGCGGTGCCTTTTGCCACGGACTCGCCACGCGAACGCGTTTCCCGGAACATGACGAAGGCTGCAAACGCCGCCCAGTACCAGCGATTGGGAAGGATCAATTCGCTGCACGCGATAGCGAGGGTCGAGGCGGTCGCCGTCTGCAGCGCCGGACGCCATCCAGGTGGAGATGCCGCCGGCGGAACGAAGGCCGGATAATCGGGCTCGCCCACCGGCATCTCGGATAGGACGTGGCCGAGCATATCGAGCGCTCCGCCGAGACGGCCTGGCGCAGGGGCAGCGGCGCTTGCTGGCCTGCAGCCCCGATCACCTCAATCCGCGACAGCAGGGCTACGCGCTCCTCCGGACCGCCGAGATCCTGCAGGGCAATCTGCTCGACACGTCGCGTCGCCAGCTGTATTTCGAACAGCTGCAGCCAGCCCCAGCCCGGGTAGGCCGGCTGCTGAGCCGACGACACGAGCCGTGCCTGGGCAAGCATGATGATTTCATCAAGGCGAGAGGCCTGGCGTCGGAGGCGGCGGCGGCTCGCAGCCGTCCACGAGCCCTTGCCTACCGCGGCTGCGACGAGCGCAAGCACCTTGCTGATGCAACTACGGACTTCGTGGCGCAGGCGCTCGATCTCGGACTCCGGCCGCTCCGGAATCAGGACGCAACGCACCAGCGCGGCAACGGTCGCGGCGACGACTATGACCAGTAGTCGCAGCGGCAGAGTTTCGGCCGGCTGCTTCGAGACGAGCGCGATCAGGTAGGCGATCAGCGAAACCAGCCCGATCGATCCATGACGTGGACTGCGAACCGAGAAGAATGCGATCACGAACATCATGGCAGGCAGCAACACTGCGTCCGCCATCGGCTGATCGATCAGCAGCGCGGCGACGATCGTGGATGCGCATGCCCCAACCCCGCCAATCGCAATGGTCGTGAGTTTCTGGTGGATGGTGCTGTCGCGAACCGTGGCGGCGATGAAGAGGGCGATGGCAAATCCAAGGACGCGGTCGATGACCGGCACACCGGCGATGGTACCCATCAGCGCGACGATGACGAAGGTTGTCAGTCCAGCGAGGGTTGCGCTGACGGCGGCGATCAGGCGCAGCCAGCCTGGGTCGGGCGGGAACAGCCGGTCGAGTGCCGCTCGCACCAGACTCATGCCGGGCGACCGGCGGCAGCAAACTCGTTGAGTTTCTCGTGACATATATTGTTTTTCGTCGGGCAATATCCCGAAGCATTGGAACGCACGGGTCATAGGGGACGAAAATCGAGGTTTTCATTTTCGTATGGCACAATCGGTAGTGCGGCGGCCCTCTAGCCCTCAAAGCCACCAATCTCATCGGTAACGTTCTTCATTCCCACGTGCTGCAAATTTGCCGCGCCGAGTTCGACTGGTTGCCCTGATTACGCAGAACGATGACGCGCTGGTCACAATCGCCAGGAACGATGCGTACGTTGTGCAGTGCGCACTCGGGTCGCACCGCAGCAGAAGCGCGGACTAGTGCTCGCCATAAGCCGAATGCTCGACCTTGCCGCGGAACACCCAGTAGGCATGGGCTTGGTAGGCCAGCACGATCGGAATGATAATGACGATCCCGACGCCCGCGAAGGCAAGCGCTTGAGGATCGGCGGCGCCGTCCCAGATCGAAATGTGCCTCGGTACGATATAAGGCCAGAGGCTGACCGCCAAACCTGCAAAGCCAAGAAGGAACAGCACAGCGGAGAGGATGAAAGGTAATGTCTCGCGCTTGCCCCAGAGGCTGCGCCAGATGAAGCAGGCGATGATGGCGGCCGACAACGGCAACGGCGCGAGATAGGCTATGTTGGGCCAGACAAACCATCGGCTTGCGACATTGGGGTCGGCCAACGCGGTCCAGCCACTGACGATAGCCATCATCGCGGCGGTCACAATAAGTGCTGCATGCGCAACCTCGCGGGCAAATATCTGGGTCGAGCCCTCCGTCTTCCAGATGAGCCAACCCGCGCCCAGAAGCGCGTAGCCGCCCAGGAGGCCGAGCCCGCAGAGCAGTCCCAGAATCGTGAAGCAACCGAAGGGCCCGCCGGAAAACATGCCGGCCTCCATCGGTATGCCGCCGATGAAACCGCCGAGGACGAACCCCTGACAGAGGCCAGCCAATATCGATCCACCCGCAAATGCGATATCCCATACCCAGCGATATGACGCAGCCCGCAGCCGGAAGCCGAACGCGATGCCTCGGAATATCAGTGCGAACAGCATGAACATGATGGGCAAATAGAAGGCCGGCAGCAGTACGTAGTAGCCGGCCGGAAACGCGGCAAAGAGCAGCGTGCCGCCCATGACGAGCCAGGTCTCGTTGCCGTCCCAGACGGGTTCTATACTGGCCATCATGACATCACGGTCCGCATCGCGGGGCGCGGCAAGGAAGAGGATCCCGACGCCGAGATCGAAGCCGTCCGCCAGCACATAGACGGCGACGGAAAAGGCGGCCACCGCAGCGAACAGCAGCGGAAGATCGAAAGGGAGCAAACTGTCCATCGCGTCATTCTCCCGGCGCGTGGGCGAGGCCGGCCACGGGCGGCGTGGCGGCATTTGCCCCGGCCAGGGTGGAGCCGGATCGGTCCAGTCCCGGCCTCGTCGATCCCGGGTCGGTGATCGAGGCGGAGGGTCCCTTGAGGGCGACACGCGCGGCAAACCAGAAGAAAGCAATCAGCAGCATGTTGTAGACGGCGAAAAAGATCAGCAGTGTTGTTGTGACAGCGCCCGCGCTCACCGGCGCGACGGCGTCTGCCGTGCGCAGATGCCCGTAGATGACGAACGGCTGACGGCCGGCTTCTGTCGTGGTCCAGCCGGCAAGCACGGCGAGAAAGCCGAGCGGTGTTACCGCCATCGCCAGGAGTTGGAACCAGCGTGTCTCAAAGAGGCGTCCGCGCCAGCGCAGCACCGCGCCGATGGTCGCGGTTGTGACCAGGACGATGCCGATGCCGACCATGATGCGGAAGGCGAAGAATACAATGGGGACATAGGGGCGGTCGTCACGCGGCACGGCCTTCAGCCCCGGGACCTCGCCGTTCCAGGAGTGCGTTAGATAAAGGCTGGCTATGTGCGGGATGTCGATCGCGAAGCGGTTCTCCTCGGCCTGCATGTCCGGCCATGCGAGCACCGTCATCGGCGCACCGCGCGTGGTGTCCCACAGGCCTTCCATCGCGGCGACCTTGGTCGGCTGATAGACGAGGGTGTTGCGGCCGTGGATGTCGCCCAACACGATCTGGAGCGGCGCCAGAACCAGAGCCATCCACATGGCCATGGAGAAGGCGATGGTCGAGGTTGTGCGATGCTGGCGGCGCCAAAGGTGGAAGGCTGAGACGCCGGCGACCACGAAAGAGCCGGTTAGGATGCTCGCGCAGACCATGTGCGCCAAGCGGTAGGGGAACGACGGGTTGAAGATCACCGTCCACCAGTCCACCACGTGATAGATACCATGTGCATCCGCGACCGCACCTGCCGGCGTCTGCATCCAGCTATTGGCGGCAATAATCCAAGTGGCGCTGAGCAGCGTGCCGACCGCGACCATGCAGCAGGAAAAAAAATGCATGCCCTTGCTGACACGGCCCTCGCCAAACAGAACGATGCCGATGAAGCCGGACTCGAGGAAGAAGGCCGTCAACGCCTCGTACATGAACAACGGTCCGAGCACATTGGCGACCGAGCGCGAGAAACCGGCCCAGTTGGTGCCGATCTCGTAGCTGAGCACTATGCCAGTGACCACACCCATGCCGAAGCCGAGGGCGAAGATGCGGCTCCAGAACCGCATCAGGTCGCGGTAGACGAGCTTGCCTGTCCACCACCACAGGCCGCTGAGCCAGGCAACGAAGCATGCGATGCCAATAGTGAAGGTTGGCCAGAGAATGTGGAATCCGATGGTGAAGGCGAATTGCAGGCGCGCGAGTCCGACGGCGTCCATCGGCATCATATTCCTAGCCGAACCACGTGCTCGGCCGTCATCTCATGACCGTGCGATCGGACCAAGCGGATCTGGATGGCCTTTGAAGATGGCGTGAAGCTGCTCGGATCACGCAAATACAGTGGCACCAGTGGATTCGTCTCAGGATAATAGGCCGCGCAGCAGCCGTCCGGAAATGCGTAGGGGACGATCCTGAACTCTCGCACGGCACGCTTGATGCCGTCGGTCGACTGTGTCACGAGATCGACGCGATCATCAGCTTTCAGTCCGCGTTTATCCATCTCCCTTTGGTTGATAAACAGCACGTCGCGCTGTCCAAAAACGCCGCGATACCGATCGGACAGCGAGTATATCGTGGTGTTGTACTGGTCATGGCTGCGGACCGTAGTCAGCCACAGCCCATCCGCGTCGCCCGGGTCCGGATCTTCCCCAAGACCTTCAAACACCAGAAAATTGGCCCGGCCCGACGGCGTCATCCAGATGCGCTCGCGCGCTGTCGAGGCAAGATGAAATCCTCCGGGAACTCTCACGCGAGCGTTGTAGGCCTGGAAAATCGGCAACACGTCCTCGATCGCGTCACGAATAAGATCATAGTCAGCGACTAACCCGTCCCAGTCCACGACCGACCGTGCCCCAAGTGTCGCTTTTGCCATTGCGGCGACAATGGCCGGTTCGCTCAACAGACGTTCGGATGCTGGCCGATTCTGGCCCGCCGACGCGTGCACCATCGACATGGAATCCTCGACGGTGATGGACTGGGGGCCTGTCGCCTGGTTGTCGACCTCGGTACGTCCCAGACAAGGAAGGATCAGCGCCTCGCGGCCGATAATCAAATGGCTGCGGTTGAGTTTGGTCGATATCTGGACCGTCAGATCAAGGCTGCGAATCGCGTTTTGTGTTTGCTGCCAATCCGGAACCGCGGCCGCGAAATTGCCTCCCATGGCGATGAAGACCTTCACTTCGCCGCGGACCATGGCTTCAAGGGCGGTGACGACATTGTGGCCGTGGGCACGGGGTGGTTTGAAGCCGAACCTGCGCTCCAATCGGTCAAGGAATTCATCCGAGGGAGTTTCCGTGATGCCAACCGTGCGGTCGCCCTGCACATTGGAGTGACCCCGCACGGGGCAGACGCCAGCGCCAGGCTTGCCGACATTGCCGCGCATGAGCGCCAGGTTGGCGATCTGCTGCACGTTCTGCGTGCCTCTGGAATGCTGGACAATGCCCATTCCATAGACGAGGATCGCCCTGTCGGCACGCATATAGACCTCGGCCGCCGCCGTAATATCGGCTTGGCTCAGTCCGGACATGCGTTCGATCGCGTCCCATGGCGTGGCACGAAGATCGGCAACAACTGCGTCAAGACCCTGGGTGTGGCCGTGGATGAAATCCCAGTCGAGCACGTGCGGCTTATCGGCGGCAACAGCGGATTCGTCCGCCTCGACAAGCACCTTCATCATTCCCTTCAGAACAGCGACATCTCCACCAACGCGGACCTGATAGAGCTTGGAGCTGATCGGTGTCGACGTCATTGTCACCATTTCGATCGGGTTTTGCGGTGCCTGAAAGCGCTCGAGAGCACGCTCGCGGAACGGGTTGAACGAGATGATCGCCGCACCGCGCCGTGATGCGTTATGAAGGCTGGTCATCATACGTGGACTATTGGTGCCTGGGTTCTGGCCAAATATGAAGATTGCATCCGCAAGGTCGAAATCCTCCAACAGGCACGTGCCTTTCCCAACGCCCAGAGATTTCGGCAAGCCTACGCTTGTCGATTCATGGCACATGTTGGAGCAGTCCGGAAAATTGTTGGTGCCAAACTCGCGCACAAAGAGCTGGTACAGGAATGCCGCCTCATTCGATGTCCTGCCCGATGTATAGAACTCGGCGGCGTTCGGGTCGGCAAGGCCGTTCAGATGGCGCCCAATCAAGGCAAAGGCATCATCCCAGTCGATCGGCAGGTAGCGATCGGAAGCGCGGTCATAAACCATCGGGTCGGTGATGCGGCCCTGCATTTCCAGGTCATAGTCGCTCCAGCCTTCGAGTTCGCTCACGGTGTGCGCTGCAAAGAATTCCGGCATGCAACGCCTCGCCGTAGCCTCCCAGGCGACTGCCTTCGCACCGTTTTCACAGAATTCAAAAGATGATGTGTGTTTGGGGTCGGGCCATGCGCAGCCTGGACAATCAAAGCCGGTCGGCTGGTTCATGCGCAGGAGCGTCGTCGAGCCACTGAGGGCGATGCCTTGCTCTGTCAGGGCTGTTCCGGTCGCTCGCAACGCGCCCCAGCCTCCGGCCGCGGATTTGTAGGGCCGAATCGACTTCCTGGGTGCCATGCGTTGAAATCCTCGAGATTGGGTGCGGAGTGTTGCGCTCGAGCGAAGAAATGTCTTTCGAAAACGCCGCCCCAATTCGAGTTTCGCCCGTTTCGCCGATGGCTTTGCTATTGGCTTCTCGGCGAAGTCAGTCACCAGCGTGTTAATCCTGGTCTCGCGAGCGGCGCCAGTTCGGTTAGCTGTTCTCGCCAAATCAAATAATGCGCCCAGCGGATAGCCTCCGGCAAAAATCCTCAACTATGGCTCTGCCCAAATAGGTTACCCAGCCATACCTACGGATGATTCATGCCAATAGAAAAATCTATGTATGCTTTTGTGAATTTCAGTGCGGCGGGTTTTGCTGGGGCGCTGATTTGTACAGCACTTAAGCTCAATACATGCCGAAAACCTCTGGTCGCGAAATTCGCAAGGCCTATCGAGAAAATCATGAAGAAATCGTCAAATTACTGTTACTGTTGCGGAGGCCTAAACCCTCCGAAAACACATTACTATCTCGACAACTTCAAAAAACGCTTTTCTGCGATGCGTTGCAGGGATGGAGCAAGAGAATGGAATGCCTGAACTGCGCTTG
Source organism: Mesorhizobium sp. M0060 (assembly GCF_040323155.1). Classification (NCBI taxonomy): domain Bacteria; kingdom Pseudomonadati; phylum Pseudomonadota; class Alphaproteobacteria; order Hyphomicrobiales; family Phyllobacteriaceae; genus Mesorhizobium; species Mesorhizobium sp. M0060. The sequence continues at coordinate 105,833 of NZ_JAMYUP010000017.1, read as the reverse complement.
TGAGGTGAAGATACCTCGCCAGTACTACTTCTGCTCCCTGGAATGTTTCGGCGAGACGACCCGCAATACCGACTGGAGGATGTTGAGCGATGGACTTCCGCCTAGTGGCCGTCCTGTTGGCAGCCAGTCCCGCACTGGCCGAGGTCCAAACGTCCCACGTCCCAGTTCGCCCTTCCGAGGGAACTACGGACAGGGGCACGAGAAGTGGCACAACATCTAGCTGGGCTTGCATAAAGAGTGCCGGAACACCCCTGCTCGCCGAACGAAGCCGCCCCACATTTGCGCGGCTGGGAACAACGTCCACGGTTCATACTTCCTGACAACGGAACTGATCTCGCTGTCGGAAGGATGGAAAGGGATGACGCAATGTTGCGTTGTAAACAGGAGCTACGACATGGATACACTTCAACGGTCGACATCAGTCGCAAAGGCCCTCGCAACCCGCCGCTTGGGCCGCACCGACATGCAGATCACGCGTGTCGGGTTCGGCGCCTGGGCGATCGGCGGAGCCGATTGGGCCGTTGGTTGGGGTGCACAGGACGATGGCGACTCGATCACTGCAATACGGCATGCGGTGGAACGCGGTATCAATTGGATCGACACGGCGGCTATTTACGGCCTCGGCCACTCGGAAGAGGTCGTGCGTCAAGCGCTCGCTGAGATCCCGGCCAATGAGCGGCCTTACGTTTTCACCAAGTGCGGCCTCATCTGGGACGAAAACGATCGCCAAGCGCTCCCCAGCAAAGTCGGCGCGCCCGCAAGCATCCGCCGCGAGGTGGAAGCCTCGTTGAAGCGCCTCGGCGTTGAGCGCATCGATCTCTACCAAATGCACTGGCCGGCCGAGGATGGCACGCCGCTCGAAGTGTACTGGCAAACGCTCCTCGACCTGAAGAAGGAGGGCAAGGTATGTGCCGTCGGCCTTTCCAATCATAGTACCGCGCAGTTGGAAACGGCCGAAAGCCTGGGCCATGTCGACACGCTGCAGCCGCCGTTCTCCGCGATCCGCCGCGATGTCGCCAAGGCCGAACTGCCCTGGTGCCACGCTCATGAGACCGGCGTCATTGTCTATAGCCCCATGCAATCCGGCCTCCTCACCGGCCGCTTCACGACCGCACGCGCCCGGGCCCTGCCGAAAGACGACTGGCGATCCCGCAATGCGGAATTCTCCGGCGAAAAGCTCACCCGCAACCTGGAGTTCGCCGATGCCTTAAAACCGATCGCGGAGCGTCACAGCGCCAGCGTTGCCGCGGTTGCGATCGCCTGGACGCTGGCCTGGCCGGGGGTGACGGGTGCGATCGTCGGCGCCCGCAGCCCGGCTCAGGTGGACGGCTGGCTCGACGCCGCAAGCCTCGAATTGACCGGGCGGGATTTGGCCGAGATCGCTGCCGCCATCGAAGCGACCGGCGCCGGTTCGGGCCCGTTGCAGCCCGGAAAGTGATCGCACCGATGACGATCATCGAGGCACGTAGTCAGGCGCGGCTCCTCGGCTTGCCGGGGAGCCTGCGCCGAGGCTCTTACTCCCTTGCCGTCCTGCGAGGCCTCCAGCTCGCGTTGGGTCCGGCGGTTGATCTCCAGATCGGCGACCTGCGGCTGCCTCTTTACGACCAGGACGAAGATGGAGCATCGACACCGCAGACGGTGCAGGCGTTCAGGCAAGCTGTCGCGGAAAGCGACGGGGTCGTGATCGCGACGCCGGAGTACAATCACGGCATTCCCGGCGTCCTCAAGAACGCGCTTGACTGGGCGTCGAGGCCTCTCGGTCGATCGGCGTTGACCGGCAAAGCGGTGCTCGTCATCTCCGTGTCGCCGGCCTTTACCGGCGGCGTTCGTGCTCAGGCACAGGCCAACGAGACGCTGCTCGCCATCCAGTCACGTCCCGTTCTCGGTCCGCAGGTCGTCATCGGTAACGTTGCCGACAAGATCAGAGATGGACGATTGGTCGATGAGCCCAGCCTGCGCTTCGCCTTGTCGGCGATTGATCGCCTGATCGCCCTTTGTCCAGCTGTTCGTCAGGCCGAGTATGCGCACCCGTCGTCGAGCTGAGGTCGGGATATTATCCAAAGACACTGCGGTCAAAGGAGCCGTAGACTAACGCGCCGGATGGCGGCGACCTTATCAGGGCTCGTTTCGGCCATTGTCCGGATGCCGTAGGCAAGCACGTGATCTGCGTCCTCATAGAGGCGCGCATCGCAGCGGCGAAGGGGCTCCTTGTCCTCACCCGGCGACTCGTTCTGCACGTAGAACGTCATGCGGCCTGCTCCAGACGCGAGGGCAAGGCAAACTGAAACGTGGCGCCCGGCCCCTCATTGGGCGACGCCCAGATCGTTCCGCCGTGGCTCTCGACTATAGAGCGGCAGATCGACAGCCCCATGCCCATGCCGCTAGGCTTGGTGCTGTAGAACGCCTCGAAGATCCCCCTGACGCTTTGCGGATCAATGCCGACGCCCGTGTCCCGGATGGCTATCAGCACCTGCCCGGGGCCATGCCTTTGCGACCGTATGGCCAGCTCGCGCGGCCGGCTGTCGACCGAGGCCATGGCGTCCACTCCATTGACCAGCAGGTTGATGATCACCTGCTGCAGCTGGACCCTGTCACCGAGCACGGCTGGCAGCGTCGGAGCCAGTTCCAGGCGCAGCGACACCTGGTGTTTGAGCACCTCGTGCTGCACCAGCGGGATCACCTCGCTGATCGCGTCGTTGATGTTCAGCGCCGCCTTCTGTGTCTCGGTCTTCCTCGAAAGCGCGCGAAGTCGCTGGATGATCTCGCTTGCCCGCCTGCCATTGTTGATCATGGCATCAAGAGCCTCACGCACCTCGGCGAGGTCCGGCACCTCGCGGTCGAGCCACTGCAGGCAAACCTCACCGTTGGTGACGATGGCGGCGAGCGGCTGGTTGACTTCATGGGCGATCGAGGCGGTCAGCTCGCCCAGCGTTGTCACGCGCGCGACATGCACGAGATTTGCCTGCGTCTGACGCAGCGCTTCTTCGGCGCGCTTCTGCTCTGACAGAGAGGCGATCAACGCGCAGGCCAGAACAACGAACGTAACGCTGGCAACCGCCAGCGCTAGATTGGTTTGATCGAGATTTGCGTTTCCTTGGGCGTCGTGAACGGAGCCGTGAGCGGTAAAAATGGCCGCTTCCATAGCCGTGTAGTGCATGCCGGAAATGGCCAGGCCCATGACGATGGCGGCAACGAGTTTTTGTTCAGGAGCCGTGGTTCGGAATGCCAGCCATAGTGACACCGTCGCCGCGCCAATCGCTATGGCCAGGGAGAGCGCAACGAATAAGCGGTCGTAGCTGAGCTGGGCGGGCCCCCGCATCGCCGCCATGCCGACGTAATGCATAGCCGCAATGCCAAGTCCCATGCAGATGCCGCTGAGCATGAGGCGAAACGGCGATGCCCTTCGGCGACTGATGACGTAAAAACCGCCGCCGGTTACGCAGATCGCAACCGCGAGCGAAAGGGTGGTCAATCCGATGTCGTAGGACATCGGAGACGGCATGATGAAGGCGAGCATGGCGACGAAGTGCATCGACCATATTCCGCCCCCCATTGTGATCGCGGCCGCCACCAGCCACAGGTGACGCGCAAGTCCTCGCGTGGCCACCACGTGCCCACCGAGATCGAGGGCAGTGTAAGACGCGAAGACGGCGACCAGAATCGAAAAAGCGACGAGATACGGATTGTGTGTTCCGGTAACGATCATCGGGATCAGCCCAATTTTCAGATCCGAGTCCGGTGGGCGACCTATCCGCCAATGTGCCGGTTGGGCCTACCACAATCCGATCCCAGAAGCCATCGGCTCGACCCAGGATACGAGCTGCGGTACGCACCGAGGTCAGCTGCGATTCCACGAAGGCTCGTATGCAGTGATGCCGATCCTGTGGAAGTATTTCCAGTATCTGTTTACGGAAATCTATCTCGACCACTAGGCGCGTTTGGCAGGCCGGGTTGTGGCGGGGCTATGCGGCGATACACGAAGCTTTCAGCGGCTTTGTCGCTTTGGCTTCCCACCGAAACCGCAGTTGTGAGGGCATCGTCGATAAACTTTCCCATGCGAGCGTGGATCGGCGACTTGATGCAGGCCGGGTCTGTCGCGGCGGGATCGCCGGCAATCGCCATCGCCTGACATCGGCAACCACCCCAGTCGATCTCGCGCCGTTCGCAGCCACGACACGGCTCCTGCATCCAATCCGTTCCACGGAAAGCGTTGAACGACGGTGAATCGGCCCAGATCTCGGCCAGCGTGCGTGGCCCGAAACGCTCGAAGCGTAATGAGGGGATCGTCTGCGCGGCGTGGCAAGGCAACACAGTGCCGTCGGGTGCGACCATGAAAGCGTCATGCGCCCAACCGCCCATGCAGGGCTTGGGATAGATCGCGAAATAATCCGGCGTGACGAAATCGATGTTCATGATCCCACGCAGCCGCTCCTGGGCGGCTTCGACAATTTCCACTTGCCGCTCGACGGAAGCGCGTCTCGGCATCAACGCATCGCGATTGACGAGCGCCCAGCCTGCATACTGTACGTTGGCTATCTCCAGCCGCTCGGCGCCAAGCGAGAGCGCAAGCTCGATGAATTCCGGCACTTCCTCGATATTGTGGCGGTGGATCGGCGCGTTAATGGTGAGCGGCAAGCCAGCCGCCCGCACGCGCCTCGCCGTCTCCCGCTTCTTCTCAAAGCCGCCGCGATAGTGTCCGATCAGCTCGGCCGTCGCCGATCGTGCGCCCTGGAAACTCACCTGGATATGATCGAGACCGGCCTCGGCCAAGGCTTCGATGCGGCCTTCGGCGATGCCGACGCCGGCGGTGATGAGATTGGTATAGACGCCGCGTTCGGAAAGGCCGGCAACCAATTGCTCGAGGTCGCGGCGGAGCGTCGGCTCGCCGCCCGAAAGATGGACCTGGAGAACGCCGAGGTCCGCGGCTTGCCGGAACAGATCGAGCCAGGTTTGCATATCGAGTTCGCGATTGGCCTTTAGGAGTTCGGTTGGATTGGAACAATAAGGACATTGCAGCGGGCAGCGGTGGGTCAGTTCCGCCAGCATGGCGATAGGTGGGATATGGGACCCGTTCATAGCGACACCAACAATTTGTCGCTCCACTCCTGGAGGAAAGCGGTGACGTCGCCGGCCACTTCTCCCTCCGGTGCGTCATATGCCACTGCGAGATCGGCGATGATCTGGCCAACGGGGGAGCGTCCGTCGCAACGGCGCAGGATGTCGAGGCTGATGTCGTTCGGCCAGAAAATTTGCTCCGGTGAAAGTACGGCAATAGCCTGTCGGACGGGATCGAGCCGGATGCGCACATGTTTTGGCAGCGACGGCACCGACCGCAGCGAGACCATTGCTCTTTCGCGCGGCGCCGTCATTATGCTTCCTGCGGCCGGAAAGCGCCGGGCGGGATGTTCTTCTCCTCGCCATAGGCATGCTGAAGCGCCGGTACGCGCTCGCCTATAATCGCTGGTGAGATCAGTTCCGTCAGGGACGAGGCGACCGCCAGCCTCCCGCTTTCCACGGCATCCGCATCAAGACCGAGCGAGGCTGCGAGATGCAGCCAGCGTGCCACGCCGCCGCTCCGGCCATCCTCGCCGTCATGGTCCTCTATGCGCTTGCGCCACGCCGCCCGAAAGGTCGGATCCTTGGCGCGCGCGAGGATCGTGGCGTCCTTGCGGGGAATGACCGCCTGGTAGCAGTAACGGTTCAACGCCCAGGCCTGCATCTCGATCTTCGATAGGGAGCCCGCGGTCATCCTGTGGTGGAAGAGGTGGCGATTGTGACAGCGCTCGGCGCCTACCTGCCGGAGCACCGCTTCCAGTCCCGTTGCGGACAATCCGCTTCTGGCCGCGTCATCGAAACCGCTCACAATTCTATCTCCATGCCGTCATCTGCGACTTCCCAGCCCGACGCCCTGACTACCGCATGTTCGGACGAGTTTTCGTCGAGAACCGGATTGGTGTTGTTGATGTGGACAAAGATGCGGCGTCCGATCTCCGCGCCGGCCAGCCTGGCGATCGACCCTGTCTCTCCCGACATTGCGAGATGTCCCATGCGCGCGCCGGTCTTCTCTCCGACGCCGGCTGCGATCATCTCGTCGTCGGTGTAGACCGTGCCATCGAACAACAGGCAGGCCGCGCCGTCCAGACGCGAGCGCAAAACCGCATCGATGCGCGCGCAGCCGGGAATATAGAAGACCGAGCCGCCGCCATTGTCGCTGGTGATGCGCACCCCGATCGTATCGCCCTTGTCGGAACTGAAATCGGCTTCGGGCAGGGCGGAATCCTCCAGATAGAGCGCCACCTTTCCAGGAACTGCGAAGCTCTCGATCGTCACGCCAGTTTTCCGGCCGTTCGCATCGCAAATCTTCAGTTCACCTTCCGGCGGGAGCACGCGCCGCGGCACGATTGCCGGATCGAGCACGTTGAAAATTGAATTCGCCTCGAGTACTGCCAGAACCTGCGTCGCTGCATAGATGGCGAAAGGCTGGCGCTCGCGCAGGGTGAGCAGGCCGGCGACGTGATCGACATCGCCATTGGTAAGCACCACCGCTCGGATCGGCGTCGAGCGCGGCGGCGCGGCGGCGCTGGGCTCCAATTCGGACGTTTGCGCGATCTGTTGGCGGATGTCGGGGGAGGCGTTGAAGAGAACCCAGTCGCGACCGTCGGCGGATGCAGCGAGGCTCGATTGCGTCCGCTGGGAGATGCCCGCTGCCCCGGCACGGGCCGCACGGCTCAGCCGGTAATTGCAGTTCCACTGCGGAAAACCGCCGCCTGCGGCCGATCCGACGATCTTCAGGCCCACGGTGGTTTCCACTTCGCGGCGTTCTCCATCGCCCCCAGAAATCGCAACCGTGGAAGCGTCACGGCCGACATCGTACGCGTCCAGGCTTGTCATGGGTTTACCCGATGGGAAGGTGCGTGCCCCTGACCCGGGGACACGCACCTCTGCTGCCTATTTCTTGGGAGTCATTCTTGCAGGCAGATACCGCGATATTTCCAGGCTTGCGGGGACCTGGCACATGCTCGGTTTGGTCCAGCTCTTCTTCATTTGTTTTCTCCTGTTGCGCCGGTCCGAAAGGACCGATCCGGTCGCTGATCAGCCATTGCGAGGCATCGGTGTGCAATGGCTCGTCCATCACTTTGAAAATGGACAAATGAAACAAAACGTCCTGAAAAACTCGAAACCGAATCCGGCAGCATCGTCCGATGCTGCTATTGCGGATCGTTGCAGCCGGATTCTTGTTCGATCGCCTGTTGCGTCAGTTGTTGGACGCGGTCGGGGAACCGTTCGACGACACCCGCCATACGGTGTCTCCCAGGTCGTCTGCTACCAACAGTGCGCCGGATCGATCGACCGCCAAACCAACAGGCCGTCCGCGCGCCTGATTGCTCGCATCGAGGAAGCCGGTGACGACGTCCTGCGCCGGGCCGCTGGGCCGTCCGCCGCTAAACGGCACGAAAACCACCTTGTAGCCATTGAGGGGGGTTCGATCCCAGCTTCCATGTTCGCTTACGAAGGCACCGCCGTGGTAGCTTGGGGGAAGGTTGGTGCCTGCATACATCGCCACACCCAATGGCGCCACGTGAGAGCTCAAGGCGTAGTCCGGCGGGATCGCCGTGGCCACCAGGTCCGGTCGCTGCGGTTGGACCCGCGGGTCGAGGTGCTGGCCGTAATAGCTATAGGGCCAGCCGTAGAAAGCTCCGTCCCGAACCGAGGTCAGATAATCCGGAACCAGGTCGGGACCGATCTCGTCGCGCTCGTTGACGACGGCCCAGAGCTTGCCGGTCACAGGCTCCCAGGCAAGCCCTGTCGGATTGCGCAGGCCGCTGGCGAAGATACGATGGGCGCCCGATGCCCGGTCGACCTCCCAGATCGCAGCTCGTTCATATTCGGCCCCAATTCCGTTCTCGGTGATGTTGCTGTTTGATCCGACCCCCACATAGAGCTTGGAGCCATCCGGGCTGGCCACCATACTTTTTGTCCAATGATGATCGATGGGTCCACCTGGCAGGTCGGTTAGCTTGGTGCCGGGGGCACTGATGCTGGTTTGCCCGTCCTGATAGGGATAGCGGACGATTCCATCGGTGTTGGCAACGTAGAGATCATGGCCAACCAATGCGACGCCAAAGGGTGAATTGAGGCGGTCTAGGAAAACGGTTCGCAGCTCGGGAACGCCGTCGCCATTGGTATCGCGGAGCAGCGTGATGCGATTTCCGCCCTCGGCGGTTGCGCCAGCGTACCAGGTGACCCAGCTTTGAACTATGTCCTTGGGGCGGTAGATCGGCGCTTTCGGACCATTGCTTTCAACCACCAACACGTCCCCGTTGGGAAGGGTGTAGAGGGATCTTGGATGCTCAAAGCCGGTGGCGAAAGCATGGACCTGCAATCCCGCCGGCACCGTCGGAGTTTCCTGTCCCCATGCGACGACTTTCGCGACCTTTATCGGCGGTACCAAAAACTGCTGCAGCGCGGGCAGCGGGGGATTGGCACCGACCTGTTTGCTGGGGTCGCCGCCACCATTGTCACAGCCGGCGAGACCCAGCCCGGCAACAGCGACAACGAGAGAGGCCAGACGAGGCCGCTTCATCGAATGTGCAATTTTGACAGCGTGCATTATATGCTTGCTCCAATGCGATAGCGATATACCGAGCCGACCCAGGCACCGATCAACAGGATGATTATGGTGAGGGCGGAAAGCGTCAGGCCCGTTGGCACAACTGCCGTGTAGCCGTCGCGGCTGTGGACGAAGGCATTTATCAGCGAGAGCAGAACGGCGAGCGCGTAGCCAACCGCGTAAGGCAAGGCAAGCGTACGGCCTCGCTTGCCGCGGACAAAGTCGATTACGAAAGCTATGACCGCAAAGCCTGCCAGGATGAGGCCGGCCGTTATCAGCCAGATGGAGAACGTCTCCCACGTCACGGCTACGGTCTGCCAATAGACGATATCGGTGACCAAAGCGCCCGCGAAGCAAGCGATGGAAAACGCCACCAATAGCGGAAGAATTGCTTGTCTTCCGACGGTCAAGTCCATCCGGTCGGGTGAAGTGCTGGTGCTATCGGTTGTCATTGTAGTGCCATCCGGTTACCCAAGTTACACCCCGAACGTAACCGCAGGTCGATGAGCCGGACTATTAAACGAAGGCTTATCTATCTGTTACGTCCGGTTGAGAAGGGAATACTTAGGTTTAGGGTCGGTCGCCTAACGGCAAGAATGACGCAAGAGCAGCAATCCTCGGCAAGCGGTGCCTTGCCTTGATGAATTACAATTCATCGACGCGCGGTCGCCATAGCTCCACACAATAACGGCTGGTCAACGTCTTGCTGACCGATGATGTCCCGTTCCGATGTCCCGTTTGCGGTGCTTTATCGTCGCTGTGTTCGAATGGAGGAGACGCGATGACCGTGCCAACCGACGTCGACAATGATCTTGGCCTGACATCACGCCGGCGGTTTCTGCGCGAAGGTGGTGCGTTGCTGGGCGGAGCCGTCGTCGCGGGCAGCCTCGCGGGCAACGAAGCGCTGGCCGCAAGCGATAGTGCTGACAATCTGCCGCCCAACATTCCGGAATGGATGAAGACGCCCGGCGACCCGATGGGAAGCCAGCCCTATGGAACGCCTTCGCCGTTCGAGAAGGGCGTTATCAAGAATATCCCGAAGAATCTGCCGCAATATCTGTCCGCATCGGGACGGACGCCGCTGCAGGATCTCGATGGCATCATCACGCCAAACGGACTGTTCTACGAACGCCATCATAGCGGGGTGCCCACGATTGATCCGGCGCAGCATCGACTGATGCTGCATGGCTTGGTGGACAAGCCTCTGATCTTCACCATGGATGACATCCGGCGCTTCCCTTCGGAATCGCATATCTATTTTCTCGAATGCTCCGGCAATCCCTCCTACAAGAAACCCTACGGCAAGACGGCATCCGACCTTGTCGGTCTCGTGAGTTGCGCCGAATGGACCGGAGTCAGCCTGAAGGTCGTTCTGCAGGAAGCAGGACTGCAGCCAGGCGCGAAATGGGTCGTTGCTGAAGGCGCGGATGCAGCAGCGATGACACGCAGCATTCCGATCGAAAAATGTCTCGGCGACGCGATGCTGATCTACAGCCAGAACGGCGAGCGCCTACGCCCGCAGCAAGGCTATCCGCTGCGGCTTCTGCTGCCGGGTTTTGAGGGCAACATGAGCATAAAGTGGCTGCGCCGTCTGCACGTCACTGCGGAACCGACTTACTCACGCGAAGAAACATCCAAATACACCGACCTGATGCCAGACGGATCGGCACGTGACTTCACGTTCTACATGGAAGCCAAGTCCATCATCACGCGGCCCTCGGGTGGCCAACGGCTGAGCGCACCGGGTTTTCACGAGATCAGCGGTATCGCCTGGAGCGGACATGGCAAGGTCAAGCGGGTAGAGGTTTCGGTCGATGACGGCAAGAGCTGGCAAGACGCCCAGCTGCAGGAGCCGGTGCTGACGCGGGCGCTGACGCGCTTCAGGCTTCCCTGGCAATGGGGCGGTGGACCGGCCGTGATTCAAAGCCGAGCAACAGACGAGACGGGTTACGTCCAGCCGACATTGGCCGAGCTTCTCGCCGTGCGTGGCGACAATTATTATTACCACAACAACGCCATTTGGCCGTGGCGCATCGCAGCGGATGGCGAGGTGTCCAATGGCAACGCGTGAGTTTTGTATCGCGGTGCTCGCCGTGCTTGGGCTGGCATTCGTTGTGCGCGCTCAGGCGCAAGGCCCCTACGGCATCGGTCGATCAGCAACGTCGGCTGAGATTGCGGGCTGGAACATCGATATCGATCGCGACGGCAAAAACCTTCCGCCGGGAAGTGGCAGTGTCAGTCAAGGCCGTATGGTGTTCGATCAGCAATGCGCGTCCTGTCATGGCGCGAAGGGCGAGGGCGGGCTTGGCGACAAATTGGTCGGCGGGAAAGGCACGCTGGCGACGCCAAATCCGGTCAAAACCGTTGGCAGCTATTGGCCGTACGCCCCGACATTGTTCGACTACATCCGCCGCGCGATGCCGCTGACGGCGCCGCAATCGCTGAGCGACGAGGATGTCTACGCGGTCTCCGCCTACATCCTCAATCTGAACGGACTGCTTCCGGCGGATGCAACGCTCGACGCCAAGACACTGAGCGCGATCGAGATGCCGAACCGGAGCATGTTCGTCGGCGATCCCCGTCCCGACGTGCCGTGACGTGTCTCGCACGAAGCGTAACCGTCATGGCCACGTATGATTAGGGAGGTTCACCACGATTGGCGTTGGGGTGCTCCTGACGACCACCCAGTGAAAAGGCTCCGAATCCGATGGATTGATCTCCATGTGTGGCAGGAATGCAGGCACATGAATGAAATCGCCGGCTTTCGCGCTCGCGGCGTATTCTCCCCTCACGCCCCAGCGGACTTTGCAGGTGCCCGATAAGACATAGGCAATCGTCTGCTGCTCTCCATGATGGTGGATGCCTGTACTGGCTCCAGGCATGACCTCGAACAGCCCGCCCCATATCGCCGATTCGATGCCGAGCTGCGGCGCGACCGCGGCCAGGCGAACGGAGCCAGGCGTCTGTGCCGTGCCCGCGTCGAAAGTGGTCGGGCTGATAATACGAATTGAGGGATATTCCGTCACCATGTCTATGGATGGCTCCTTGTCGGTGGTGAAAGGCGGCCTCAGTTCGAGGCATGGTTGCCGCTGGATTCAGCAGCGGGCCTCGCGGCGCGCTGCCATCCATCAATCGCGTTGAGCGCAGGCATACAGCTTTGCTCGCAGCCATCTTCCTGTGATCCTATCAAAGCTGTTTTGCTTGTCCGAAATTGCTGGCTCTGCTTTTCGCTTGCGCCTTTTGCGATAGCAGCGTGCAGCGGCGCGTTCGAAGCGATATCGCAGCGCGGCTGCGGTACCTTCCTCGGCGCTTGTGAAGAGCGCGCTCTCATCGTTCCTCAAAGGCCTCACCGACGGATACGCAAAGCTCCAGTCCGACGAAAGTTTCCTGAAATCAACGCAAGACCGGGCCATATCGCGCAAAAATGCGCGATTTCATTTTCGGTCAAACGGGTACGTCCTCATCCGCATCCAGTCGGAGACACTGCCATGGAAAGAGAACTCACTCCTCGCTCATCCATATCCCGGCGGCGGTTTCTTGGGACAGCCGGGGTTACGACCATGGTGCTGGCTTCGCCGCCAGCATTTGCCGAGGCGACCGCAGAACCCTCATCGTTGCCGAAAGAGAATGTCAGATTGAGCGTCAACGGGCGGCAGCACGCCCTCGATCTCGACCCCCGCACGACGTTGCTCGATACGCTGCGCGAGCACCTCGCCTTGACCGGCACGAAGAAAGGCTGCGACCAAGGACAGTGCGGCGCCTGCACGATAATCGTCAACGGACAGCGCATCAACAGCTGCCTGACGCTTGCGGTTATGCACGACGGCGATGAGATCACCACCATCGAGGGTCTGGTAGAGGACGGCGATCTCCATCCGATGCAGGCCGCCTTTGTGCGCCATGATGGATTGCAATGCGGATACTGTACGCCCGGTCAGATTTGCTCGGCCGTCGCGTTGCTGGCCGAACACAGGGCGGGCTGGCCAAGCCATGTGACAGCGGATGTCGCGACCCGGCCAGCGCTGTCGGATGCCGAGATCGCCGAGCGGATGAGCGGCAATATCTGCCGGTGCTCAGCCTATCCCAACATTGTTGCAGCAATCCGCGACGTGAACGAGGGAGGCCGCGGATGAAGCCGTTCCGCTACGAACGGGCAAGCGGGGTCGCTTCCGCCTGTGCCACTGCAGCCGCACCGGGAGCCAAGTTTATCGCCGGTGGCACCAACCTCATCGATCTCATGAAGCTGCAGATTGAGACGCCTGAACTGCTGGTCGACATCGGTCTGCTGCCGCTCGCCGACATCATCGAAAGCACGGGGGAGGGTGGCCTGCGCATCGGCGCGGGGGTCACGAACAGCGCGCTTGCCGCCGACATGCGCGTCCGCCGCCTCTATCCGCTGCTGTCGCAGGCGATCCTGGCGGGCGCCTCGACGCAGCTTCGCAACAAGGCCACGACCGGTGGGAATCTGCTCCAGCGTACGCGATGCCCCTACTTCTATGACACCACTAAACCGTGCAACAAACGTGTGCCGGGGTCCGGATGTGCGGCGCTGCACGGCATCAACCGGATGAACGCCGTGATGGGCGTGAGCGACGACTGCATCGCCGCGCATCCGTCAGATATGGCGGTCGCCATGACGGCACTCGATGCGCGGGTGGAGACCGTCGCTGCTGATTGCGCAATTCGGACCATCCCGATCGACGCGCTCTATCGAGCGCCCGGCAGCACGCCCCATATTGAAACGGTTCTGGCACCGGGTGAGATGATCCGGTCGGTGCTCCTGCCGCCGCCGCCGAAGGGTCGTCAAGTCTATCGCAAGGTCCGCGATCGCGCCTCCTTCGCGTTCGCGCTCGTTTCGGTCGCTGTCGTCGTAGAGCGCGAGGGTGACAGGGTGCGCGCCGCGCGCGTCGCGTTCGGCGGCCTGTCCTACAAGCCATGGCGATCGGCGGAAGCCGAAGCCTCGCTGGACGGCGCCTCGGCGACTCGAGCGTCTTTTGATGCCGCCGGCATAGCCGCGCTCAAAAATGCGCGTGGCTATGGCCACAACGACTTCAAGATCCCGCTCGCACGCCGAACGCTGCGGGCCACACTGGCCGACGCTGTCGGCGCCTGAGGAGAAGCGAGCATGGCCGAAAGCAAGCACGCCGACGTAATCGGGCTTCCTCTCGATCGCATCGATGGGCGACTGAAGGTAACTGGCCGGGCCACCTATGCCTTTGAGTACGCGGCGCAAGGAAGCGCCGCCCACGGCGTGATCGTGAGCGCATCGATCGGCAAGGGCCGCATCGCGGGAATCGATGCGCGCGATGCACAACGCTTGCCGGGCGTGCTGCTCGTGCTCACCAAGGACAATGCGCCGGCCCAGGCGCCCTGGGGTCCGGTCGATCTGCCGGACCGCTTTGCGCGGGCAGAGCCCGCGCTCAACACCGACGAGGTGCTCTATTTCGGCTTTCCTGTCGCCTTCGTGGTCGCCGAAACGTTCGAGCAGGCCAGCGCGGCCGCCGCGATGGTCCGCATCCGGTACAATCCAATACCGGGTGACTATGACCTGCATGCCGCGGGTCCTGCCGCCGAAAACCCCGGCCGGATCGACGGCAATGCTCCCGCCGACAGTGCCACGGGTGATTTCGAATCCGCCTTTGCCAACGCACAGGTGCGGATCGACGCAAAGTACACAACGCCCTATCAGCATCAGGCTCCGATGGAGCCACATGCGACAATGGCGGCATGGGAGGGCGAGATGTTGACGGTGCACACCTCCGCGCAGTTGACGGCGAGTCCGCAGGAAGGTCTCGCCCGAACGTTCAAAATCCCCAAGGAGGATGTCCGTATCATCACCCGTTATGTCGGCGGCGGTTTCGGCAGCAAGTTACCGTACTATGTGGACGCGACCCTCGCCGCGATCGGCGCCCGCACGCTTGGTCGACCGGTGAAGGTGGCAATGACACGCCCGCAGCTCTTCCATACCACGACACACCGCACGGCATCCGAGCAGCACATACGACTGGGCGCGGACCGCGATGGCCGGCTGACCGCGTACGGCCAGGAAGCACTGGTACATTGCGCGCGCTTCGACCAGTTCACCGAGCCGGTCGTCGACGCGGCCCGCAGGCTTTATGCCGCGCCCAACCGGCTGACCCGGCATCGCCGCGCAAAGCTCGATCTGCCGCGTTCGGATTCGATGCGCGCCCCGGGCGAGGCGATCGGCCTGCTGGGGCTCGAATGCGCGATGGACGAGCTGGCGGACGCCCTCGGCCTCGATCCGGTCGAGTTGCGCTTGCGCAATGACACACAGAGCGATCCTGAGCAGGATCGGCCGTTCGCCTCGCGTCATCTCGCAGAGGCGTTGCGTGAGGGCGCTGCCCGCTTCGGCTGGGACAAGCGCGTCGCAAAGCCGGCCAGCGTTCGCGACGGGCCCTGGTTTGTCGGCCTCGGCGTCGCCTCGGCGATCCGCGGCGACGTGCTGCAGAGCGCGACGGCGCGGGCGCGGCTGGAGAGCGACGGCCGGCTGACCATCGAGCTGGCGATGACTGACATCGGCACCGGCTCCTACACGATCCTGACGCAGATTGCCGCCGACACGATGGATATGCCGGTCGACCGTGTTGCGGTTCGCCTTGGTGACACTCGCTTTCCGCCCACCGCCGGCTCGGGCGGCTCTTTTGGGGCGGCGACGTCCGGTTCCGCGGTTCTTGCGGCCTGCCGCAAACTCAAGGCCGGGCGCGCCTCCGGAACGACGGAAGCCTTGGGGTCGGTCACGCCCGCCGATCTCGACGAGGCGTATTCGCACGCCGGCTTCGGCGCGCATTTCGCGGAAGTCGGCGTCGATCGGGACACCGGTGAGGTGCGCGTCCGACGCATGCTCGGCGTGTTCGCGGCCGGCCGCATCCTCAATGCAAAGACCGCCCGCTCGCAGATGATCGGCGGCATGACCTGGGGCATCGGCTCGGCGCTGCTCGAGGAAAACCATGTCGACTTGCGCTTCGGCTCCTTCATCAACCAAGACCTGGCCAACTACCATGTCGCGGTAAACGCCGATGTCGGCGCGATGGACGTGGTGTTTCTGGATGAGGCCGATCCGCACGGCAGTCCCCTCGGCAGCAAGGGCGTCGGCGAACTGGGCATTTGCGGCGCCGGAGCCGCGATCATGAACGCCATTCATAACGCTACCGGCGCACGTATCCGCGACTTTCCCGCCACCTCGGACAAGTTGCTGGCCACACTCGAAAAGCTTGACCCCTAGCTCTACAAGGCAAAGTCCTCTTCAAACGTCTGGTCTCGGCTGCTTGCGCAGTTGCCGGGTGGCGGCACGGCAGTGAGCGCCGGCCTGGATGTGGCGCTGGAACCGTTACCTTTCTGTGTTGATCGCTGGTGCCGGCCGCTTTCGGGTGGTGTCGCGATGCGACACGTCTCACCCCGCTCTCATTCCAACATGTCGATCGAGTCACACCCGGTCGATACCACAGGGATCCGGTCCCCACTGGTCTGTGGAGCCCGGATCCGAAAGGCTCAGTGTCGCGAGCAGTAGTGACGATGTCCGTCATATCCAAGATATGTCCCGGTGGCGGGATTGTACGAATGGTACCGCGCCTCGCAGGAAGTGACATTAGCGTCGTCATTTGCGGCATAGTTCCCATAGTAAGGATAGTAGTCAGGACCCCAATCGTCCCACCACCCCCCAACGCCGCCATAACCGCGACCGAAGCCACGATCGCCGAAGCCATGATCGCCACCGCCGAAGCCGCCGCCGTGGCCACCACCACCGCCGCGGGCCATCGATTCTGACACCGAACCAATCGCCAGCACTGCGCCCAAAGCGATCGTCGTTAAGATTAATGTTGATTTTCGCATAATAAACTCCATCAAGGATGGCTTTTTCAAAGTGTATGAAAAGCGCGCCTTTGATATATTTCGAGCAAATCTATTCAGCGATGGAACGAAAGTATTTAATCGGCATAAATTTTGATACTTTAAGTTATACCTCCGTCTTAATGGGCGCGTAATCTTACGGAGATGGAAAGGATGGGCAAGAATCATTCTTGGGGTAGCCGCGGCAACGACACTTGGCAGATACCGATATTCCGCCGCGGCGGGCGCCGATGTAGAGGACCGAAGCCGAAGTTGCCACGAATAGGTTGGCTTTCGCGACGCCGAGGACGACGAACGCTCCTCAATCGCCGCGAATTTCCTGAAGTGCCATGCCGAGCGCGGGCCGGCCTGTTACATTTGCCACGCTGCTGCTCCTCAATCCAAAACTGGCGTCGTCAGGCTGAGGGGCAGAATGCGCCGATGGCCCTGGCTGGTGTTTCGCTTCCGTCGCGGACGGACGCCGGTTAGTGTGCCCCTTCTCCGGGCTTTACCTCTGCCGTGCTCAGCGCGTCGAATGCGTCCGCCGAGATGCCCCGAGAATGGTGAAGGAACGCCGCGAGCGCCCAGATGCTTTGATCCGGAATCTGATCGCCCCAAGCAGGCATTGCTGTTCCGGGAATGCCATTCTTGATCTTCGGGAAGACCTCGGCGGGATCGTTCCGCCGGCCGGCGAGCAACAAGTTCGGAGGCGCCGGGGTCATCCCCTGGACGGTCGCGGCAAGGCCTGGAGCTCCATGGCATTGGACGCAGTTCTCCCGAAACAGGTGCGCTCCAGCCTGCTCCGCCGCCGGCGTCTCGATATTTGCAGGGACCTCCACCCGTGCGGCGGCTGTAGCAGCGACGGTGCATGGCATTGCCGTTTGCGGGGCGCAGGCGGCGCTCATGGCGATCGGCACCAGCGGGGAAGCGTCAGACCCGCTCATGTAAAGGAAAAGCAGGCTTCCAGCAGGAATCGCAACGACAGCGATGCCGAGCGCCTGGGTCAAACGAGCCAACATCTGGAACTCCTCAACTTGATGTCTTGTGGCGGCATCTGTCGGCCTCGGCACCGGCAGTCATGAGCGAGACGGCATTCATTCGCCGGGGGTTTCAATGGGCATCACCCGCCTACCGCGCATGCCGCCCAGGAACCTGCCCAGCCGATCAAGATAGAGGTAGACCACCGGCGTCGTATAAAGCGTCAGCACTTGCGAGAGCACCAACCCCCCCACGATGGTGTAGCCGAGCGGCTGGCGGATTTCCGATCCGGCGCCGGTGCCCAGCATCATCGGCACGCCGCCTAGAATCGCCGCCATGGTGGTCATCAGGATCGGCCTGAAACGTATGGTGCAAGCCCGGTAGATCGACTCCTGTGGACTCAGATCTTCGTTCCTCTCGACCTCGAGCGCAAAGTCGACGAGCATGATGCCGTTCTTCTTGACGATGCCGATCAGCAGGATAACGCCGATCATCGCTATCACGCTGAAGTCCATATGGACCGCCATCAGCAACAACAAGGCGCCGATGGCGGCCGAAGGCAGCGTCGAAAGAATGGTAATCGGATGGATTATACTCTCGTACAACACTCCGAGGATGATGTAGATTACCACCAGCGCCACCCCGATCAGGATTGGTGTGCCTGACAGCGCCGACTGAAAGGCCTGCGCGTTGCCCTGGAAGCTGGTTGCAAGCGAAGCGGGCTTTCCGGCATCGCGTTCGAACTGCTGGATAGCGGCGACCGCATTTCCGAGCGCCACGCCCGGTTTCAGATTGAAGGAGATCGTGACCGCCGGGAACATGCCTTGATGATTGATCACGATCGGCGCAGCCTTGGTCACGCTGGTCACCAGGGCGCTTAACGGCACCTGCTGCCCTGACGAGGAATTCAGATAGATATCCTTCAGCGCTTCGGGACCGTACTGGAATTCCGGGCTGACCTCGAGAACGACGTGATACTGGTTGAGCTGAGTGAACATTGTGGAGACGATGCGCTGGCCGAAGGCATCGTCGAGCGTGTTGTCGATCGTCGACGGGAGGATTCCGAAACTCGACGCGACTTCGCGATTGACGGTCACATCGAGCAGTGGTCCTGCATTCTCCTGGTCGGTGGCCACGTCGATGATTCCCGGCAGACCTTTAAGCTTATCGAGGAAGATCGGCGCCCAATGGTTGAGCTCGTTGGAATCGGCATCGGCCAGAGTGTATTGATACTGCGTCTTCGAAACTCGACCGCCGACGGTGATGTCCTGCGCCGCCTGCATGTAAAGCGCTATGCCTTGGGTCTTGGAGAGTTGGGAAGATAGCCGGTTGATCACCTGATCGGCGCTGACGTCACGTTGGTTGTTGGGCTTCAAGGCAATGTACATCGTCCCTTGATTGAGCGTACTTCCGCCGACTGCTCCTATCGAGGCTCCGACCGAGGCTACCGCCGGATCCTTCAGCACGGTGTCGATTATCGCCTGCTGGCGCTGGGCCATAGCCGGGAACGAGATATCCTGATCGGCCTCGGTGACGCCGATAATCAGACCGGTGTCTTGTTGCGGGAAAAAGCCCTTCGGGATGACAACGTAGAGATAGCCGGTGACGGCAATCGTTCCGAGCATGACGAGCAGCGTAACGAAAGTGTGCCGCAGGACGATCTTCAAGCCCCGTTCATACAATCCAAGCAGCGCGTCGAAGCCGCTTTCGCAAATATAATACAGCCGCCCGTGCCTGACGTTGGCCTCATTCTTGAGCAGACGCGCGCACATCATTGGCGTCAGCGTGAGCGAGATCACCAGCGATAGGATCAGTGAAACGCTCACCGTCACGGCGAATTCCTGGAAGAGTTCGCCGACATAGCCACCCATCAGGAACAGTGGAATGAATACAGCGATCAGCGAAAGCGTAATCGAAACGATGGTGAAGCCGATTTCGCTCGAGCCCTTTAGTGCAGCCTCCATCGGGGTGAGGCCCTCTTCGACGTGGCGGACGATGTTCTCGATCACGACGACTGCATCGTCGACGACGAAGCCGACCGCGATCGACAAGGCCATGAGCGACAGATTGTCGAGGCTGTAACCAAACACATAGAGCACTGCAAAGGTGCCGACGAGCGAAAGGGGCACGGTTATTGCGGGAATGACTGTTGCCCAGAAATTACGCAGAAACAGGAATATCACCATCACCACCAGGGCAACGGTCAGCATCAAGGTGAACTGCACGTCCGAGACCGAGGCACGGATGGTTTGTGTGCGGTCTGAAACGACCGAGACCTTGATGCCGGGCGGGATCGACGCCTGGAGTTGGGGCAACAGAGCCTGAATGCGGCCGACCGTCTCGATCACATTGGCACCGGGCAGGCGCCGGATAGCCATCAAGATGGCGGGTTTCTTGCCGAACCAACCTGCCACAAAGTGGTTCTCCGGCCCGTCGATCGCGGTGCCGATGTCACGGATGCGCACAGGGGAGCCATTGCGATAGGCAATTATGATATCATTGTAAGGGCCAGGTTTGAGCAACTGGTCGTTGGTGTTGAGCGTGAAGGTTTGACGCGGGCTGTTGAGCGTTCCCTTTGCAATATCGACATTGGCCTCGCCGAGCACGTTGCGGACATCTTCAAGCCCGATGCCGCGGGCGGCGGCCGCTTGCGGATTGATCTGCACGCGGATCGCCGGCTTCTGCTGGCCGCCAAGGCCGACAAGACCCACGCCGGAGATTTGCGAGATCTTCGGCAGCAGGATGTTTTCCGCATAGGCATCGACCGTCGTCAGGGGCAGGGTATCGGAGGTCAATGCGAGCACCAGGATCGGTGTGTCCGCCGGATTAACCTTTCGGATGGTCGGCGGATAGGGGATGCCCAGCGGCAAATAGGGGCTGGCGGCATTGATCGCCGACAGCACGTCGACTTCTGCACTGTCGACGCTACGGCTGAGGTCGAACTGAACGGTGAGCTGCGTGCTGCCAAGCGCGCTGGCCGAAGTCAGCTGGGTCACGCCGGGGAGTTGGCTGATCTGTTGCTCGAGCGGGGTGGCTACCGACGACGCCATGGTTTCGGGATCGGCGCCGGGCAGCTGCGCTGATACCTGAATGGTGGGAAAGTTGACGTTCGGCAAGGATGCGACTGGCAGAAGCTGGTAGGTAGCGAGCCCGCACAGCAGCAGGCCCACCATCAGCAGGCCTGTCGCAATCGGCCGGTGAATAAAAGGGGCGGAGATGTTCACGGGATCGCCTGCTGCACTGCGCTTTGCAGGTCGGCTTGTTGAGCGGCTTTGCCGTGCAGCACTTGGACGGGGGTGCCCTGCGCGAGCCTGTACTGTCCGTCGACCACGACGGTTTCGTTCGCCTTGAGACCCGAATCGATGAGAGCTTCTCCCCCGGTCATCTGTGCGACGGTGACGGGCCGCATCTGTGCGGTTCCATCAGGCGCAATGACATAGACGTAGGAGCCGTTCGGACCCTGCTGCACTGCCGACTCGGCGATGGTCAGCCCGCCATTGCGGGTATTGAGAAGCAACCGTGCATTGACGAGCGCACCCGGCCAGAGTTGGTTCCGTGCGTTCGGAAACGTGGCCCGGAGACGGATCGTGCCCGTCGTCTGGACGATCTGGTTGTCGACAAGCAGGAGCTTGCCTTCGTCGAGCTGGGTCTTGTCGTCCTGGCTGTACGCAAGGACCGTAAGCTCCCCCTTGGCCATCTGCTGCTGGATTTGCAGAAGAGTGTCCTCGGGCAGCGTGAAGATCAACGAGATCGGTTGGATCTGCGCAACGTCGACCAGGCCAAAAGTATCGGTCGGGTGGATGATGTTGCCTTCGTCAATCTGCCGGATACCCGTTACGCCGTCGATCGGCGAGGTCAGGCGGGTGTAGCTGAGATTGATCTGTGCGGCCTGTAGCAGAGCCTCGTCTGCCTTGATTGTCGCCTGGAGCTGGATCACTTGTGCCTTCTGCGTGGCTACCAGTTGGGAAGTGGCAAAACCCTTCGCCAGCAGTGGCGTGTAGCGGTCCAGGTTTGCCTGTGCATTGACGAGCTGCGCCTGGTCGCGATCGCGGGTAGCAGTAATCTGATCGATTTGTGCCTGATAGGGATTTGGATCGATCTGTGCCAGCAGATCGCCCTTTTTTACTGTCTGGCCTTGTTTGAATGTGATTTTCGTAATCGGTCCTGAGATCAGGCTGTGCACCACCACGTTGTTGTAGGCGATTACCGTTCCTACCCCACGAAGGTAAATAGGCACATCCTGACTGGCTACTTTTCCGGCAACGACAGGGACCGCCGAGGGAGGAGCGGAGGCCGCCGCAGGCTCGGAAGGATCGTAGATGTGCTTTGCTGCAAGACCAACGCCACCGACTATGATCAGCAGCGCGGCAATAATAAAGGGTCGCTTGCGCATCGAGGGCTCCTACGAGAGACGGCTCTTAAGGGATCGCTTTTTTCAGCAGCCAGATGTCGACAACGTGCTGCTTGTGCCTGTCACACCCGTGCTGACGCAGGACGTGCCTAGTGTACCGACTGTTGGAACGGTCACGCTCGGGCTTGTTACCGGATCGGATATATTGGGTGTTGGAATGCCCGTTATCGAGCTCACTCCCAAATTGCCGAGTTCTGAAGACCCGAGCGGAATCCCAACCGGAGTCCCAACACTCGTGGACGATGTCCCGGACGATGTCCCGGTGGTAGTTGATAGTGTCGCTGTGGTGCTGGAAGCCGACGTGCTCGAGCTTGTCGAGTTGCAGGTGCCCGATGCTGTGGAACCCGTCAAGCTCGCAGACGACATCCCGCTCGTGGACGTGGTTCCGCTCATGCCGCCGCCGTCGAAAGTGGAAGGGGTGGAAGTGCTTCCGGCAACCCCGGAACTTGACGCCAGAACACCTGGTGCCACGACATTGGTACACCCGGAGTTGCTCATGGAACTATTCGCGATTCCCATGGAGCTACCCGCGCTGCCCATGGAGCCAGACGTCGTTGCCGAGCTGAACGTCGTCAAGCCACCAGGATCGAGCTCGACAGCGCCCAAGGGAATACCAACCGGATTAGTACCAACCGGATTGAGGGGCGAACCAACTGCAGAGAGGGGCGAAGTCATTCCTATTGCGGGCGTGGTCGTGCTGACTTGCGCGAAGCTCGGCCCGCTGGACAATAGTGCGATCGCCACGGTGATCAGCAAGCTTGGCATCGCAACATTATGCTCATTTCGCATTGGAACTACCGTCGTCTCGTGTGTCTAGATGTTGGCATAGGTGAAACAACGTCGTAGTATTGCCGCCGCTCCGATCTTATACGCCGCGCGGCCAAGGGTTTTGGGCGCGGACGCAGCACCTAACGGATTTCATCCCTGGATTGGTATCGGGTTCGTCCGAGCAGATAGGGGGATGATGCCAGATGGAGGGGAAGCGCTCTTCCCTAAAGGCGGCTGGATTTCCCTATTCGCACGCCAATCCGAGCATGTGACGGTGGTGTAGCAGCAGTGTCTAATGGAGAACTTCGTTGTTCGCTATGGATTATTCTGGCGCGTCCGAGCAAACGCATCGGCAAGATGAAGTCTCCGCTACAAACCAACGTATGAGCCTTTCAGACTTCTACTTCATTCTCCTATACCTTTGTGGGATGGATCGCATGGTCTCCGGCTCTTTAACGTAAGTAGAAAGAGAGACAGCCAAATTGCCCGAATAACGGATTGATCCTCAGCCCTAGCTCGTGACCGCTGATTCAAGAATGGCAATCCGGCTTCTGCCGAGAGCCTGTCTGCGGTCGCCAGGCGAAAGCGACGACATCGGGAAAACGTCTCAAGGCAGTTCGCATGAAAGAGGCGCCCGATGTCCCAAACGGCCAGGATCAGTCCACTCCCCCAGGCCAATGACGAGTCCAAGGTGCTGACGGCAAGCGCGCCTATCCGCGAGAGCGCGGCAGGCACAAAATCGCTTGTCACCGATGCTCGCGTTCCGAATCGCACTATCTCCATAACCGCCGATAGCCGCCCTGGTGAAGGCGAATCCGACCAGCAAGTGCCTGGTGGCCTGCTGCCCGCTGAGGAGAAGCCTGAGGCGGCTGTCGAAAGTGAGCAGGACACGCGCGGACCAGGCGGTTCAGACACAGGACACCGAGGGCGCAAGCCTGCCGTCTTCATCATCGGTTTCGTTGTCCTGGCTGTTCTTGTCCTCGGCGGGTTCTACTACTGGTATACGAACCTCAACTTGGTGAGCACGGATGACGCCTATACCGATGGGCGGGCTGTCTCCATCGCGCCGCAGGTTTCGGGCCTCGTCGTGTCGCTGGACGTGACCGACAACCAATATGTCCACAAAGGTGATCCGCTGATCCATATCGATCCGCGCTCCTACACGAGCGAGCGGAATCGGGCACTGGGAGCCCTCGACAGCGCCAAGGCGCAAGCTGCGGGGCAGCGGCTTATGGCCGAAATCGCCCGCAAGAATTTCCCCGCTCTGTTCCAACAGGCCCAGGCTCAATTGCTGACGGCACAGGCCAATCTGACCAAGGCCCAGGCCGACTATGACCGACAGAGCACTCTGCCGAAAGCCGCGACAACGCAACAGGAGGTCGACGCCGCGTTGGCCGCGCTGCGCCAAAGCAAAGCGCAAGCTATGCAGGCCGAAGCCCAGGTTCAGCTGAGTTCACCGGTCGAGCAGCACATCGGCCAGAGCGATGCGCAGGTCGAACAACTGAACGGGCAAGTCGAGCAGGCTCAAGCGCAGCTTGATCAAGCAGCGCTCAACCTCTCCTGGACGGTCGTGACGGCGCCGCACGATGGCTGGATAACCCGGCGCAACGTGGAGATGGGCAACTACGTCACGCCCGGGCAGCAGATTTTCTCAATCGTTTCACCGGACGTGTGGATCACAGCCAACTTCAAGGAAAACCAGCTTGATGGTCTGCGGCCCGGCCAGAGCGTGAAGATCGACGTGGATGGCTACCCTCACCTCGACCTGCATGGCCATGTCGACAGTATCCAGATGGGGTCCGGGTCGAAGTTCACCGCCTTCCCACCCGAAAACGCCACCGGCAATTTCGTAAAGATCGTTCAACGCGTGCCGGTCAAGATCGTGATCGACAGCGGGCTCGATCTCAAGGTCCCGCTACCGCTCGGGATATCGGTGGTTCCGATGGTAACGGTTCGATGAGCAACCCTACAGTCGACGACGGCGCGACCTGGAAGCCCCGTTACAATCCCTGGCTCATTGCGGTTTCGGTTACTCTTGCCGCCTTCATGGAAGTCCTCGATACCACGATCGTCAATGTTGCCTTGCCGCACATCGCGGGCAGTCTGTCGGCGAGCAATGACGAGGCGACCTGGGCGCTCACCTCCTACCTGGTAGCAAACGGGATCGTGCTGACCATTTCTGGCTGGCTGAGCAATTTTTTCGGGCGCAAACGTTACTTTCTGATCTGCATCACCATGTTCACGGTCTTCTCGTTCTTGTGCGGAACGTCGACCAGCCTGGGCGAACTGATCGTTTTCCGGTTGCTGCAGGGTTTCTTCGGCGGCGGCCTGCAACCAAACCAGCAGTCGATCATCCTGGATACGTTTCCGCCGGCCAGGCGTGCGGCCGCATTCGGCGTCACGGCGATCGCCACCGTCGTCGCCCCGGTCCTTGGTCCGACACTGGGCGGCATCATCACCGATCAGTCGACCTGGCGCTGGATTTTCTTCATCAATGTACCCGTCGGCATCCTCGCGGTTGTTTTGAATTCGATACTCGTCGAGGATCCGCCGTGGGTGAAAAACAGGAAGAGCCGGGGGCTCGACTATGTTGGCCTGTCACTCATCACGCTTGGTCTCGGATCCCTGCAGATCATGATGGATCGCGGCACAGACGACGACTGGTTCGGTTCGTCCTTCATCGTGTTCATGGCGCTTCTCGCCTTCCTGGGGATCGCGGGCGCGATCGGCTGGCTGCTGATTGCCAGGAAACCGATCGTCAATCTCGACGTGTTCAAGGATAGGAATTTCGCCGCCGGCTGCGCGATGATCGCGGCGATGGGCAGCATACTCTATGCCAGCGCCGTCGTGATTCCGCAGCTCGCGCAACAGGTTCTCGACTATACCGCAACCTGGGCGGGGCTCATTCTTTCTCCGGGCGGCATTATCGTCATCGTCCTCATTCCATTGGTTGGCCGTCTCATGACAATCGTCCAGACGCGGTTCGTCGTGGCAGCCGGTTTTTTTGTGATGGGATGCGCGCTCTTCTTCTCGAGCCATCTGGCACCAAACATCGATTTCCCGACGTTCGTGTTGATGCGTAGCTGGCAGGCTGCCGCGCTCGCGTTTCTGTTCGTACCGATCAGCACGACCACCTATCTCACTTTGCCGCGCGAACTGAGCGGCGATGCGGCGGCCCTCTTTTCGATGGTCCGCAACGTATCCGGGTCGATAGGGATTTCTGTCGCAACTTCGATGGTCACAGAGCGGAGTCAGATCCGGCAGTCCTATCTGTCGGAATGGGCCTCATCCTTTCACCAACCCTACAATGCGCTGGTGGATCAATACGAACGTGCGTTGATCGCGACCGGGCATGCCGCAGCATCGGTGCATGGCGTCGCGGTAGGAAAGGTCTACCAGACATTTCGGACGCAAGTTGCCGTTCTCGCCTATTCGGACGTCTTTCTGTTCTTCTCCTTCGTCGCGTTCCTCACCGTTCCCTTCTGCTTCCTTCTATCGGGGAAGAGGGCCGCCGGTGGCGTGGGCGCCAGCCACGTGGATTGATCATGGGTCATAAATTAAGCACCCTGGCACTGATTTCCAGCACGTTCGCGTTGACAGCTTGTACTGTCGGACCCGACTTTGTCCGGCCGGATTCGGCGCTGCCGAAACACTGGTTTACCAACAGTGCTGCAGCGGCGAATTCTGCGGGATCGGGCACGGCGATTCTCGAGCCCGTCGACCCCGCCTGGTGGCAGGCCTTTCACGACGCGACCCTTACCTCGCTGGTGCAGCGCCTTGCGGACGCCAACCTTGATGTGCAAACTGCGACCGTCCGGCTCGCGGAAAGCCGTTTTCAGCGCGGTGCCGTGGCCTCCGCCCAACTGCCCAGCCTGAATGGCAGCGCTAGGTACCAACATCAAAATCTTAGCGATGTGAGTGCCAAAGGCACCTTGATCGACAGTCTGCTTGGTTCGCCGAACAGCACTATTTCTTCCGCAAAGCCGGACGACCTGTTTACCAGTGGCTTCGATGCATCATGGGAGCTCGATCTTTGGGGGCATGTCCGCCGTCAGGTCGAAGCGGCGGATGCGCAAGTTCAGTCTTCGGAGGAACAGCGGCGCAACGCGCTGCTCTCGAGCCTCGCCGAAACCGCACGCGACTATATCCAGCTGCGTGGGACGCAGACCTTGATCAGGATTACCAATGACAATCTGAAAATCGAGCGGGACATTTTGCAGCTGACGCAAACGCGTCAGCAGAGGGGCTTGACGACCAGTCTCGACGTCGAGAACGCCGCGGCGCAGGTCGAAGCCGTTCGTGCCCAGTTGCCCAGCCTGGAACAGCAGGAAGCGCAGCAGATCAACGCGTTGAGCTTTCTGCTCGACCTGCCTCCGGATGCGCTGCGCGGCGAACTCGCCACCGGGAAACAAGTGGTGCCGAGGCCTGCCCGGGTTCCGATCGGCATTCCCTCCGAGCTGGCGCGGCGGCGCCCGGACATCCGCGCCGCGGAAGCCCAGCTTCACGCAGCCACCGCCGACATCGGAGTGGCGGTCGCCGAGTTCTATCCATCCCTCCAATTGAATGGGTCGGTGGGCTTCGACGCCCTCAAGGTCGCGAGCCAATTGACGGCCCACGCAATCCCAACCAGTGTCGGGCCGAGCATTTCGATACCAATCTTCGAGGGCGGCCGGCTGAAGGCGACGTTGCAGCTTCGCAAGGCGCAACAGGTGGAGGCGGCGATCGCCTATCACAGGACGGTGCTGGAAGCCTGGCACGAGGTTGTAAATGCCCTCGTCGCCTACCGGACAGAACGGCAGCGTAGCGCCCGGTTGGCCATGCAGGTTCAGCATCTGCGGCAAGCCTTGTCGCTGGCCCGTGACCGCTACAATGACGGCGTCACCGAGTTCACCACCGTGCTCGACACCGCACGTATACTGCTTCAGGCCGAACAGGATCATGCGCAGAGCACGACCAACATCTCGATCAATCTCGTCCAACTGTACAAAGCGCTCGGTGGCGGGTGGGAATTGACATACCCGAGCGCGCCGCCCGGACCATCGGTCAGCGCTCAAGAACGTTCGAGAGCAACAAAGCCGACATGACCATGTCGATCCTTGTTGCGACGCGCAGGTGCTGGAAGCCGGCGAAATGTCACTTCATATATCTCATCACGAGTTGATAGCGATAAAATCTCGACGCCGATCTTTGGTGAATTTAGCTTGGAATCGACGATCATCCGGTGAAACAAAGACTTAAAGCGCGGCGTATGATTCCCTTGCGGTACACAACAGTCGTGGTGAGAACAGGATGATGTGTTTGGCTAAAGGTCCCTCAGAGCTGCCCCGCGGGATCCCTTGGCCGAGCTTTTGCCCCGGCCGGCCGAGTTGCGCAATCGACGTCGGGACGTCACTGATCCGTTGGCCGAGCTCACCAGGTCTGTCCTTTCTCGACGTGCTGTTTTAGGTCACGGAATTTGCCATGTCAGCGTAGCGCAAGACGCCGATAACAAGGTCGCTCGCTGCGAGAGCCTCAGCGCCATGCATTGGCATTCGCGAGTACAAAGGTCCAGCCAAACCACTCTAATCGGATTGGATCATGGGCAAGAGTGCCACATTCCGTTGGCTCCGTAGTAGCTTGAGTTTACAGCATCAAACGAGCAGTAAGCAGCATCGGTATCGTAGTTCCACCAAGACTGGTAGTTATATGCCGGATCACTAAAAAAGACCTTGCGGTGCGGGTGTTTCGGCTGGCGGTTGCCAATGCCGATATCGCTAAAGTCCTTCGCATGGCCATCACCACCGCCGCGTGCCGCCATGGAGACCGTAGCCGAGCCGGTCGCCAGCATTGCACCCAAAATGAACGTCGCCAGAATTGTTGCTGATTTTTTCACAATACACTCCCAGAGGTTGATACTTCCGAAATTGTTGAAAGCTATATTTATATAGAGAAAAATATCTGTATCTGAATAGTACGTTTGGTTGATACATATATGTCTCTAACTATACATATGCTTTGTTGAGTGCTTCGCGGCGCCGATGATGCGTTCTAAATCCAGGTCAAAGTCACAGTTCGGCAGGCGTGCAAGCAAGACCTTTTCGAGACTCGGATCCGGCCTCCACCCGCTGTGGAGGCCAGATTCGATGAGGCTGCGGTAATCACGGGCAGTATGGGAAAAGCCCTTGATATTCATGATACGGGTAGGGGTAACCGCAGTAGCCGTCGCCATAGAAGTCACTGCCGTAACCGCGGCCCCTTCTGAACCCATGACCGCCGACATGACTGCCGCTGACATGGATGTCCCTGCCGATGCTTGCGCTATGGCCGCCAAAGCCTCCGCCGCGGTTACCGCCAAAGCCACCGCCGCGGTTACCGCCAAAGTCGCCACCGCCCATGCTTGCGGCATGGCCGCCCCCGCCAAAGCCACCGCCGTGGCCTCCGCCGCCATGACCGCCGCCACCGCCGCCGCCGCGTGCCATCGAGACGGTCGCTGTGCCTGTTGCCAGCATTGCGCCCAGGGCGATCGTCGCCAATATTGTCGTTGATCTTTTCATAATACACTCCTATGGTTTCGGCTTTCTTGGGTGTTGAAAGCTACACTGATGTAGATACAGGAGGTATTTCTCGGTATAATACACTTATTTGATATACGTATATCTTGTAATTACATTTGTTTCTTGTTGATTGCATGGCGCACCGGCAGATGCGCCCTACGGCATGCTGCGATCATAGATCTCGGCCGCAAGGGATTTTGCTCCAGAGCAGGAGCCGACGTCTCGCAACGGATCACCCGACACGAACGCAGTAGCTTATGAGCGGCCCAAGACGTTCCGTGATTGCAGTGTGTGACGGACGGCCATGCCTCTGCAGCGCCGCGTTCGGGCATCCGGCGAGCCAGCGCGGCATTCATCATTCAGATTTCGATGAGTGGATGCATGGCGGCGCTGGCTGCTGGGCATCTCGGCGGCTATGCCCTTCTAGGCGCCGAGCATCACGTGGGACGGCAGCACGCCTCGATGCAAGCGTCCACGTAGCTTCATTCGCCGATGTTGCACGACCGGTGCACCAGGAGGTTGGAAACATAAGCGCTTGCGGCGAGGAACACTGCGGCTTGGCGGTGGATCGCAGGTCAGGTCTCACAAAATCGCCACTCGTCGGGTGCGGCGCTCAGCTTCTCTCAGTCAATACTCGTGGGCATTGTGCGTTGGCGCGAGCGGTATGCGGGCCATCGCATTGGCTCGTTGCGAGCTTGTCGATCATCGACGCGGTTTCCGTGCTCAAGCTACCTTTGCGATTTCTCCGTGCGGGTCGATGACAAACTTGTTCGCGATGCCGGCGTCGAAGGACTTATAGCCCTCCGGCGCCTGGTCGAGGGTAATCACCTTGACATTGACGATGTCGGCGATCGGCAGCCTGTCCCACAAGATCGCCTGCATGAGCTGCCGATTGTACTTGATGACCGGAGTCTGTCCGGTGTGGAGGCTGTGGGATTTTGCCCAGCCGAGACCCAGGCGAAGGCTGAGATTGCCAAGCTTGGCTGCCTTCTCCTTTGCTCCAGGATCTTCAGTCACATACAGTCCGGGGATGCCGATGGCGCCGGCCGGGCGGGTGACCTCCATGAGGCTATTCAGCACGACAGCAGGCGCTTCGACGACATGGCCATCGCCGCTGTACCCCTTGGCCTCGAACCCGACGCAGTCGATGGCGCTATCGACCTCCGGGAAGCCGAGGACATCAGCGACGAGTTCGCCCAGCCGATCGTGTCTGGAGAGGTCGATCGGCTCGAAGCCGACCTTCTTGGCGTGCGCGAGCCGCTCCTGGTTCATGTCACCGATCAGCACGACAGCGGCGCCGAGGATGCGCGCGGCTGCGGCGGCCGCCAGCCCGACCGGCCCCGCCCCAGCGACGTACACGGTCGACCCGACACCGACCTTGGCGGTGATTGCACCGTGGAAACCCGTGGGCAGAATATCGGACAGGCAGGTTAGGTCGCGGATCTTTTCCATCGCCTGTGCCTTGTCCGGAAACTTCAGCAGGTTGAAATCGGCATAGGGCACCATGACGTACTCGGCCTGCCCACCGATCCATCCGCCCATGTCGACATATCCGTATGCGCCGCCGGCGCGATCGGAATTGACGTGAAGGCAGACCCCGGTGTCGCCCTCGCGGCAGGTGCGGCAGCGTCCGCACGCCACGTTGAACGGGACCGACACTAGATCGCCGACCTCGAGATACTCGACGTCGCGGCCTTTCTCGATCACCATGCCGGTGATCTCATGGCCCAGCACCATGCCGGCCGGCGCGGTGGTGCGGCCGCGGACCATGTGCTGGTCGGAGCCACAGATGTTGGTCGAAACGACCTTGAGAATGACACCGTGATCGATCTCCTTCCCTGCTGGATTGCGGAAAGTTGGAAAATCGATCTTCCGGACTTCGACCCTGCTGGGTTCGAGATACGCGACTCCGCGATTGGTGGCCATGTCGAACTCCTGCGCACTCAGATTGTCGTGGCAGGGTCACACACAGGGGACGGAATTGCTGTGCAGAAATTGCCCGGTGTTGCTTGCCCTTGCGGCTTTCTCGGATTCGCGGGCTAGGGAACCACAGCATCGAGCCGACGCCTCTTTCGTAAGCCGAGAGCAGGAAATACAGGCGCCTCTCCCTTTGGCACGAGAGGGTACGCAGCCGACCCGCTCCCCCCTCCTGTCATTGGTACTATCGTCCACCTATTTCATGCTGACAGCGCCTGGGTTTCGGCACGCTTCGCATAGACGACCTTCACTGCATTTTGCAATTTTTCGAAGGCGCGCATCTCAATCTGGCGCACCCGCTCGCGCGAAATGCCGAATTCGCTGGAGAGATCTGCCAAACTCCTCGGGTTATCTGCAAGCCGACGCGCCTCAAGGATGCGCCGCTCGCGTGCGTTGAGCACGCCAAGCGAGTCGATCAGCGCCCTATGCCGGCTGGAGTCCTCCTCGACCTGAACGAGCTTGTACTCCTGGTTGTCCTCGCCCTCGATCAGCGAAATCCTGCCATTCGCCTTCGGCCTGACCTCGCAGGGGGGAGTTGAGCGACGCGTCCCCGCCCATGCGGCTGTTCATGTAGACAACTTCCTGCTCGGTCACGCCAAGACTGGATGCGATCAGTTCCACCTGATCTGGATGCAGGTCACCATCGTTAAGCGCCGAGATGCGAGCCTTGAGACGCCGCAAATTGAAGAACAGCTTCTTTTGATTGGGTGTCGTGCCCATCTTCACCAATGACCAGGAGCGCAGGACATATTCCCGAATAGACGCCTTGATCCACCACATCGCATAGGTCGCTAGACGAAGGCCGCGCTCCGGTTCGAAGCGATCGACCGCCTTGATCAGGCCGATGCTGCCCTCTGATATTACCTCCGAGATCGGCAATCCATACCCGCGGTAACGCATCGCAACCTTGGCAACGAGGCGAAGATGCGACACCACCAGTTGGTGAGCGGCCTCCGGGTCGTTGTGCTCGCGCCAGCGTTTCGCCAGTGCTTGTTCCTGCTCTGGCGTCAGCATCGGGAGATGTTTGATCTTTTCGAGATAGCGGCTAAGCCCGCCTTCGCCTGTCAAGATTGTTGTTGCTGCGCGTTGCATGAAGTACTCCTTGCTTATTCCGCACGAGATCCGTTATCTATTGACACCATAGGTGCTTTATATTCGTCTCACTGCTTGA
Organism: Mesorhizobium sp. M0060; assembly: GCF_040323155.1. Lineage (NCBI taxonomy): Bacteria > Pseudomonadati > Pseudomonadota > Alphaproteobacteria > Hyphomicrobiales > Phyllobacteriaceae > Mesorhizobium > Mesorhizobium sp. M0060. The sequence goes on along the minus strand of NZ_JAMYUP010000017.1, from coordinate 73,536 downwards.
TGCGGCAGTTGTTTGGAGTTCTGTTCGCTCGACGACCGAACGCGTACTTTGGCATCACGATTGATTGGATAGTATTGATGAGGCGCATTTGTTCGCTGCGCACGCGGTCTCTGCTTTTAGCGCGAACTAGGTTTTCCAAGTGCCGAATCGATACACCTGATCAAGGCCTGGCTATCGAACGGCTTGCCAAAGAAGCCGATGGCGCCCGTTTCCTGAGCACGCTTCCGGACACGTTCTTCGGGGAAGGCGGTGATCAAAATGATCGGTATCTGATAGCCATGTGCGATCAAATGGTCTTGCAATTCTATTCCCGTCATTCCGGGCATCTGGATATCGCAGATCAAGCATGACGTATCTTCCAGGATGGATGATCTCAGAAAATCCTCCGCCGACTCGAATGCAGTTGCGATGAGGCCTAGCGATCTAGCGAGGCCCGCAGTTGCAAATCGAACGGATTCGTCGTCATCGATGATCGAGATCATCGTATTTCGGATCAATGGACTGTTCCTTAGTACTCGCCGATGATCCGAGCATTGCTGTTTCAACGACTGTTTCTAGGCGATATATTGCGCCTTTGGCCGTGAAAGAGAAAGTTATACAGAAGTGTGACAAACCTATTTCTTGGGAGCAGTTATCCTAAGGGCGGCCGCCATTCTCACCAAGTCGGCTAACGTTCTGGCGCCCATTTTTTTCATCAGACGACCCCGGTGGATTTTCACGGTGATTTCGCTGAGCTGCAGCTCGCCAGCGATTTGCTTGTTCATCAATCCAGTCGCGACAAACGCCATCACCTCGCGCTCCCGGGGAGTGAGGGTGCGCAAAAGGGTCTGGAGCTCCGACAGCGCCCGGTCTCTCTCTCGTCGTTGCCTGTCGCGATCGAGAGCGCCGTTGACGGCATCCAGAATATCCTGATCTCGGAAGGGCTTGGTGAGGAAATCGACCGCGCCGGCTTTCATGGCTCTCACAGACATAGGAATGTCGCCATGACCAGTCATGAAAATAATCGGAAGGTGAATGCCTGCCTTGCCCAACTGCGTTTGAAAGTCGAGCCCGCTCACCTCCGGCAGCCGGATATCGAGCACAAGGCAGCTTGGACCATCGGGAAGCTGGCTGTTCAGCAACTCGGGAGCAGAACCGAAAAGCTGGCAACGCATACCAACAGATCGGAAGAGGCTGCTTAAGGCTTCGCGCAACAACGCATCGTCTTCCACAACCAGGACAGTCGGAGGCACGATGCCGTTGTTGCCCTGTTGCTGGGAGGCAAGGCCGGGGCCTCGGGTCATGACTCGGCATCCTTTTCGACGCGTGGCAGGGAAAATTGGAGTATCGCGCCGCGGCCCGGATTGGGGACGACCCATACACGGCCTCCATGTGCCTCGACGATTGACCGGCAGATCGATAGCCCCATACCTATTCCGTTCGCCTTGGTGGTAAAGAAGGCCTTGAACAACTGCTGCGCACTGCCGGGATCAATTCCCGGTCCCGAATCCTGGACCCTGACATTCGCTTGGTTCGATTCATCGATCGATGTCGTAACGATAATCTCGCGTAAGTCGTTGTCGCTGGAGGTCATTGCCTGAATCCCGTTGATCAGGAGATTGATCAGGAGTTGTTGAAGCTGAATTCGGTCGCCAAGTGCAGGCATCGGCCGATTGGCCAGGTTTAGTTTCAGGGCGATGCGATTTGTAATGAGCTCACGCCGCACCAGCACGAGGGATTCGTTGACGATGTCGTTCAGGTCGACAAGAGACATTTCGATGTCGCCCTTCTTGGCCAGCGACCGAATTCGACGGACGATATCGCTGGCGCGCTGAGCGTCGGCGATACTCCGCCTGACCGCGCTGCGGACCTCATCCAAATCGGGCTTGTCCCGATCGACCCACCGCAGGCACGCCTCGCCGTTCAAAACGATGCCAGCAAGCGGCTGGTTCACCTCGTGCGCGATCGAGGCCGTCAGTTCACCCAATGTGGTGAGGCGTGTCACATGGGCGAGGTCGGCCTGTGCCTTCAGGACTTCGACTTCGGCCTGCCTGCGCTGTGATATGTCCGTATTCGTTTCGAGAACCGCCAGCGGTTTGCCATCGGCATCCTTCTTCAGCGACCAGCGGCTGGAAACGACAATGGCGGATCCATCCTGCTTCGTGTGCACGAGTTCGCCTTCCCATCGGTCGGACCTCAGCAACTCCTGATTGATTTCACACAGGCTAGCTGGAAAGACCGTCCGCAAGAGCTGGTGGGTGGACTTTCCGGCTGCGTATTCCGCAGACCAGCCATAAATGGCCTCGGCGCCACGATTCCAATAGGTGACCAGATCGTCCATGCCGCGTACGAAAATTGCGTCATGCGTCAAATCGAGCAGTTGGGCCTTTTCGGATAAATCCGTCGAGGTCGCCTGGTTTTTAAGGACAAGAAGGGTGGTAATGGCAATGGCCGCGATGCTCATGAGGCAGCGGCTGAGTGCGCCCCCACTGGCGTCGATCCCGTGAACGAGCCAGAAGCTCAATAAGGTGAGCGCTATACAGGCGAGTGAGGACAAGACAATGCCACGCCTGCGCAAGGCACCTGCTCCGAGCAGAGGAACGACCACATAGAGGACCGAGACATCCCCAGAAAATTGATCGATCGTATCGACAGCGAATATCCCGGCGGCCAGGAGGATGGCCAGGGGCGCCAGCAGCCGCGAATTGCCGGATGCTCGCGGAGATAGTCTATGCCGCATAAGGTCTCTGCTCAGTTTCTGGTCGACGCTTGCGCTGCTGATCGACTCTCCGTGTCACCCGGTCTCAAAGTTCAACGTAAGCAACGAGATCCTTTTTTGCTTGTTCGAAATTGCGGTCGTCGGCGTCCGATTGCACCATTGTCGCAGCAACACCTCGCCGAGAGCCATCTCGAGAGATTGAGCGACCCGCAAGCTTCCACGCGATCACCGACGTGATTGGTTTCGGTTTGCTCGGGCATGGCTTCGAGATGCGCCCGGCGCAAGCCATGCGCTTGACCTCACCGATAAGAAATGAACTCGGGGAGGATGCCGATCAGCCTTGCCAGTGCGATCCGCGGATCACGCTGCAGAAGTTCCCGCGCCGGAAATGCGGGTCCTTGTCCGCGAGAACGTCGGCCTTGACGTTGCCGAATGTGGTATCCGGCTTGTGCTTGATGCCGTCATAAAAGGCCTGGATGATGTCTTCCTTGAAATGCGGCGTGCGCGGGAACGCGTTCACGATCGCCTCGCGCTCGGCGTCGGAGTATTCTCGGTAGGACAGGCCAAGGACGTCCATCTCGACGCCCGCCGTCACCAGCGCGACGACCGGATGCATGTGTTTCGGAATGCCGGGCGTCGTGTGCAGCGCGATCGCTGTCCACACCGTCTCGATGTCGGTCTGTGTGATCCCGTGCCGCTTCAGGAAATCCCGCGCCGCATTGGCGCCGTCGACCTCGAAGCGTTCGTCGGCGCTGCTGTGGACTTTGGTCAGGCCCATGTCGTGGAACATCGCCCCCATATAGAGCAACTCCGGGTCGAATTTCAGGCCGCGATGTTCGCCCGCCAACGCGCCGAACAGGTAGACCCGGCTCGAGTGATTGAAGAGCAACTCGGACTCGGTGTCGCGGACGATCTCCGTAATCTCGCGCGCAAGCTTGCTGTCGGGAATTCTGACGGCGGCAATGTCATTCAGGTCCCGCTTGGGATGCAGTTGGGTCTTGGTCGGGCTCATGGGGTCTCCTAAGGCCGGTAAGGATCGGCGCGCGCTGTGCCGTCTGCTTTGTAGGCTTGGCGCACTGGAACGGCTCGTCGGCCATTGTCGGACTTGTTGCAAGATTGCGCTCGCGACATGCGGTTGACGCAAAACCGCGACAATCGCAGCAACAGGGCTAAAGTCATTTCCAACTCCATAGACTAGCCTTTTGGTCCCGGTGTTGTGGCCAATACACTTCGGTTGAGGACGATGCTGGGAGAACAAGGGTGACGCTGCCGCAGGCGGTCGCGTTGCTGGATTTCGATGTCTCACATCCGATGTCTCACAGGAGATTATTTATGACCGACCGCGTCCCGCCTATGACCCATGCCACTGGTTCGCCCGTGGTGGACAACACCAACATCCAGACGGCGGGACCGAGGGGGCCGGCGCTGCTCCAGGACATCTGGCTGATCGAGAAGCTGGCACATTTCGACCGTGAGGTGATTCCCGAACGCCGCATGCATGCAAAGGGTTGGGGCGCCCATGGCACCTTCACCGTCACCAAGGATATCTCCCGCTACACCAAGGCGAAGATATTCTCCGAGGTCGGCAAGCAGACGCCGATGCTGGTCCGCTTCTCGACGGTAGCGGGCGAGCGTGGCGCGGCGGATGCCGAGCGCGATATCCGCGGTACCGCCATGAAATTCTATACGGAGGAGGGCAATTGGGACATCGTCGGGAACAATACGCCCGTCTTCTTCTTTCGCGACCCGCTGCCCTTTTCGGACCTGAACCACGCGATCAAGCGCGATCCGCGCACCGGTCTGCGCTCGGCGGACAACAACTGGGATTTCTGGTCGCTCCTGCCGGAAGCGCTGCACCAGGTGACCGTTGTGATGTCCGACCGTGGCATTCCGCGAAGCTTCCGCCACATGCATCTCTTCGGCAGCCACACCTTCTCGATGATCAACGCCGCCAATGAACGCAGCTGGGTCAAATTCCACTTCCGCTCGCAGCAGGGCATCGAGAACCTCACCGACGAGGAGGCGGCCGCGCTGGTCGCGAACGATCGCGAGAGCCACGGACGCGATCTGCTCAACGCCATCGACAGCGGCAATTTTCCGCGATGGACGTTGTCGATCCAGGTGATGAGCGAGGAGCAGGCCCGGACCCACAAGCACAATCCGTTCGACTTGACCAAGGTTTGGCCGAAGGCCGACTATCCGCTGATGGAGGTCGGTGTGATGGAGCTCAACCGCTATCCCGATAATTTCTTCGCGGAAATAGAGCAGGCGGCATTCTCGCCGGCCAACATCGTTCCCGGCATCGGCTTCTCGCCGGACAAGATGCTCCAGGGCCGGCTCTTCTCCTACGGCGATACCCAGCGATACCGGCTGGGCGTCAATTTCAACCACATCCCTGTAAATGCACCGAAGTGTCCGTTCCAAAGCTATCACCGCGATGGCGCGATGCGGACTGACGGCAACCTTGGTGCGACACCGACATATTGGCCCAACAGCAAGAGCACCTGGATCGACCGCAACCGGGCGCTGATCGACCCACCGCTGCCGATCGAGGGTAGCGCGACCTATTGGGACCATCGTGTCGATGACGACCACTATGAGCAACCCGGCAACCTGTTCAGGAAGATGAGCCCCGAGCAGCAGCGGCTTCTGTTCGAGAACACCGCCCGCGCCATGGGCGACGCGCGCCTTGAGGTCAAACAGCGCCATATTGCCAACTGTGCCAAAGCCGATCCCGCATACGGCGCCGGCGTTGCGAAGGCGGTGGGCGTGCCTTTCAACCAGCAGACGATGGCCGCCGAGTAACGCCCGCTCGCTTTGCCGGCCGGCGCGCTCCTCCCGTGCCGCCGGCTCCCCCAGACAACTTAATGCGAGCGCCGCACGCCAATGCGAGCACTGCACGCTCGTCTCCGGAGATCAACCATGTCCAACCATGTTGCACCCAAGCTCCTTGCGGAGTTCATCGGCACCTTCTCGTTCGTCTTCATTGGAGCCGGCGCCGCGGCCGTGGTCGGCAGTGGTGTCGGCCTTCCCGGCATCGCCGCGATTGCCTTCGCCCACGGCCTGGCCATCATGGCCTTCGCTTTCGCCTACGGACCGGTGTCGGGGGGCCATTTTAACCCCGCCGTCACTGTAGGCGTGCTCCTCGCCGGAGCAATGCGCACCGGCGAGGCTGTCGGCTACATTGTCAGCCAGTTGGTTGGCGGTATCATCGGGGCGCTCCTGTTGCGGGCTGTGCTGGGCGGTGCGTCGACCGGCCTCGGCACACCTTCGCTCGCGCACGACCTCGCTCTGGGCGCCACGACCCTGACGGTCACGCCCTCCGCCGGCTTCGTGATCGAGGCGGTGCTCGCCTTTTTCCTGGTCACGGTCGTGTTAGCAACGGCGGTCGCGGGCCGCGCCGGCAACCTCGCGCCGCTGGCGATCGGCATGACCCTGACCCTCAACATCATCATGGGTGGGGCCCTCACGGGCGCCCCGTTCAACCCGGCACGGGCACTGGGCCCAATGGTCGCGACGGGCAATTTCAATGACGCCTGGCTTTATATGATAGCCCCGATCGTCGGCGCCATCATTGCCGCCATCGTGCATACCGGCTTGGCTCGGCTCGCACACGAGCCGGCGACGCCCGGGGCGCGGGCGCCGACGCCGGCCGAGTGACCGTGCCGGCACTCATCGCTAACCCATCGCTTCGGGGCGTGCGCTTGCAACTCCGGAACGTGCCACTTGCAGACATCTGGGGGGCGATTTGCAGGCTGCCTTCGATGCGTGCGCAAGAGAAGCGATAAGCAGATCGAAAGCCAGCCAGCCAAAGACGGAGGCACCCATGACCCCGAAGACTCTCGTTCCGGCCAACCGGCCGTCGTCCCCGCCTGAGCACGTCACCTGGGCCGTGCCGGGTCACGCAATCGACCCGTCGCACTGTCCGGTCAACCACGCGCTCGGCGGTTCACCACCCGACTATCTGAGTGCCAAACCGAACGTTCCGTCGCATCTCCCGGACGGAACAATGAACTACGAGGGCTTCTTCCGGCAGCAACTGCATGATCTCCATATGGAGGGCAACTACCGGGTGTTCTGCGATCTCGAACGCCACGCGGGGAATTTCCCGCGCGCGACCCGTTTCAACGGCCAGGTCCAGTCGACGGTGACGGTCTGGTGCTCAAACGACTATCTCGGGATGGGGCAGCATCCGTCCGTGCTGGCGGCGATGCACGAAGCGGTCGACCGGTGCGGCGCTGGCGCCGGCGGCACCCGCAACATCTCGGGAACCAGCCACTACCATGTGTTGCTGGAGCGGGAACTGGCTGATCTGCACGCCAAGGAAGCGGCCCTGCTGTTTACCTCCGGCTACGTGTCGAACTGGGCGGTGCTCAGTACGCTTTCGTCCCGACTGCCGGGCTGCGTCGTCCTCTCAGACGAGAGCAATCATGCCTCGATGATCGAGGGCATCCGGCACAGCCGGGTGGAAAAGCGGATCTGGCGCCACAACGATCCGGAGGATTTGAACCGCAAGCTGGCGGCGTTGGATCCCGGACGGCCGAAGCTGGTGGCGTTCGAGTCGGTCTATTCGATGGACGGCGATATCGCCCCGATCGCGGAACTCTGTGATGTCGCGGACGCGCACGGCGCCATGACCTATCTCGACGAGGTCCATGCCGTCGGGCTCTATGGTCCGCGCGGCGGCGGGATCGCCGAACGCGAAGGGCTCAGCCATCGTCTGACTGTGATCGAGGCGACGCTTGCCAAGGGTTTCGGTGTGGTGGGCGGCTATATCACCGGCAGCACAGCGCTGTGCGATTTCGTGCGGAGCTTCTCGTCGGGCTTTATCTTCACCAGCGCGCTGCCCCCGTCGGTCGCGGCGGCTGCGCTCGCGAGCATCCGGCATTTGAAGACGAGCGACAGCGAGCGCCAGCAACATCAGGCGGTGGTCGCTTCGCTTCGCAAGCGATTGGACGCGGCTGGATTGCCCCACATGACCAATCCCAGCCATATTGTCCCGCTGATGGTCGGCGACCCCGTGCTGTGCAAGCAAGTCAGCGACGTTCTGCTCAGCGACTACGGAATCTACGTGCAGCCGATCAACTATCCGACGGTGCCGCGCGGCACCGAGCGGCTGCGCATCACGCCGTCACCGCTGCATACCGCACAGGATATCGACCATCTGGTACAGGCGCTCTCGGCAATCTGGTCGGAGCTCCAGCTCAAACGCGCGGCATGAGCTCCGGAATCCGCCACTGGAGCGCGCAGTAGCTGGGGAACCAAAGTGCGAACTCGGCGCTGACGTCAACCCGTTCATGCCGCACCTTTATGCCGTCCTGGCCGAGAAGGAGCGCCATATGATCTCGGAACGCATCAAGGCGCCGGCTGATGTGGATCAGCGCGTCGCGAGATAACTAACAAATCCGGCCGCGGCCCTTGTCAGTGGCTGCGTCCAGCGCCGCTTGCGGCCAGTTCGTATGACACCAGGAGACTCCTGCAGCGAGAAGGCCGAAGGCTGTCCATACTTTTCGAAGCGCAGGGCTTCATGGCCATCATTGGCGTTCTCCATGCAATTTTCCGGACACTTCCTGCATGGCCGGAACGCCGGCCAACAGGACACTGAGGCCTTCGGCCATCGTCGGGTGAGTCAAAATTGCATCGCGTAGTCCAGTGTACGCAAGGCCGGCCAGCATGGCGCTCTGCACGGCTGCGATAACCTCTCCGGCGCCGGCGCCGAGCATCGTGAAGCCAAGAATGCGATCGCTATGCGCGTCGATGAGCGCCTTCATGAAACCACGCGTCTCGCCGGTGGTCCGGGCTCGAAGAACCGAGTTCATGGAGAGGCGCGCCACTCGGATTGCAATCCCGCGGCGCTTCGCCTCTGCCTCGCCGAACCCAACCCGCCCCAGTTCGGGATCGATGAACATGCAGTAGGGGATCAGTCGATCGCGAGTCGTCCGCGAACCTCCCGCCAGATTGCCGCGCACGACCCGGAAATCGTCGAATGCCACATGGGTGAATTGCGGGCTCCCGGCACACTCGCCCATCGCCCAAACCGCGGGCGCCGTAGTCTCCAGGCGTTCGTTCACCTTGACGTAGCCCCGCAGGTCCAATTCGACTCCAGCGCTCTCGAGACCGATGGCGCGCGTATTAGGCGTGCGTCCTGCGGCGACGAGCAGATCGCTTCCATCGATCTCTCGTTCGCCGGCCGGCGTGCGCAGCCGAACTTTTACTTGGACACCAGATCGACCGTTTACGGCCTCGATCGCAGCATTCAGCACCACGTCAATGCCGTCATCCGCAAAAATTCCGCGGACGGAATCGGCGACGTCGGGGTCCTCTCGGGCGATGAGCTGCGGGGCTTGTTCAATCACGGTTACTCGGCTGCCGAAGCGCCGAAAAGCCTGCGCCATCTCGAGGCCGACATAGCCGCCGCCGAGCACGATCAGATGCGCGGGAAGCCGATCGAGATCAAGCGCCTCGACGTGAGTCAGCGGAGCAGCGTCGGCCAGCCCGGGAATATCGGGGACGGCTGCGCGCGTGCCGAGATCAAGAAAGACGCGCTCGCCCTCAAGATGCCGTATCCCACCCTGCGTCTGCCGGACTTCGATAGTCCTGGGCGCAACGAAACGACCCTCGCCGAGAATGAATTCGAGGCCGTCAGCCGCAAACCGCGCCTTGTGGATCGCGATCAAGCCATCGACCAATTCACGCTTGCGTTGTTGCACGCCGGCCATGTCCAAGGTCCAGGGACCAATGTGCAATCCGAAAGTTTCGGCATGGCGAACGAGTTCCACAACCTTCGCGCTATGAATCACGTTCTTGCTGGGCAAGCAGGCAATGTTGGGACATGAACCACCGATCAGTCCCTTTTCGACCACGGCGACGCGTTGCCCCAATCGCGCCAACTCCCAAGCGATGTACTTGCCGGCCTCTCCACCGCCCAACACGACATTCTGGAAGCGCTCAAGACTGCTCATCAGAATCGTCCACGAATACTTCAATCGGGAGAGGGTGATTGATCACGTAGACACCGTAGTTCCGGTCGTGCTCGTTGGGTTGGAACACGCCGCTCGCGTCCCTGGCGCGGGCCAGCAGCGTATATTGCCCCGGTTTTTTCGGTGTAAGCCAATCGAATTTCCAACGTCGCCACGCATGCCGCCGCACAGGATCCACGAACTGCGCCTCGGCCCAGGTTCGGCCACCATCGGTGCTCACTGCGATGTCGGCCACATCGGTCTCGCCTGTCCATGCAGCACCGGAAATTGTGTAGATCCGGTTCGGGACCAGCGTTTCGTAAACACGCGGTCGTGCGATCTCGGACTTGAGCTGCATTTCGCCCAACGGCCGCCGCACGGGCTTCCCGTCCATCGAAGCCCAGTAGGCATAATCCGATGTCTGCCAGTAACCGTGAAACGGCTCACATACGGCCTGGATGCGCATCAGCCACTTGACGGAAGCCATTCCATAATGACCGGGTACAATTGCGCGCACCGGATACCCGTGGTCCGGCGGCAGATCACGACCGTTCATCTGGTAGGCAATCAGGACTTCCGGTTGAACTGCTTTGGCTCGTGGCAAGCTCCAGGCGTAGGAAATCGGATCCGGGGGCAGGGGCTCTTCCTTGGGTGTTCCGCAATCCGCCCCTTCGAACAGGATCTCGCAAACATCTTCCTCCATGCCGGCACGCTCCAGCAATGCTCGCAGGGGCACACCGGTCCATTCGGCATTGCTGACCGCACCGAGTTCCCATTGTGCTCCTTGCACCTGCGGGACGAGAAAGACCCGGCTATTGCCCGCGCATTCCAAAGTCGCGATCCGGGTCTCGCATGGCATGCTTCGCAACTCGTCGTAGCTCAATGTGAATGGATGCCTGACAGCACCATCGACGCGTAGTTGATAAGAGGCGCCGTCCAGGGCTGGTGTCGGAAAATGACTTCGTATGTAGAACAGCTCCGTCGGGGTGAGGTACGAGTCGATCCTATCGAAGGGAGCCTCCAGATTCTTTGGGTCCTTTTGTCGGATTGTGAGACCGGCCGAAAAGGACAGACCCGTATTGTCGACGTAATGCTTTTTTGAACCGTCCATTATCGTCACCTTATAGACTGCTGATCAGGCGTGCAGTGCTTCCGGCGGCAGCCCTGAGCCAAAGTCAGGTGAATCGTCATGGCCATGCCAAGCAACGCCAGGAACAGAGCCACAATCACGCCTTGCCTGGAGAGGGAGCGGTTCGCGAATTGACCGCTGCTCATTTCATCAACCAATCGAACATAACGCCATGCGAAGAGATTCACGACTGCGCCGATCGCGACAAGCGCCGTTCCGAACCAAAGTGAGGGCCCGTGCGGGGCCACGCCCGACGCGGATTGTGTGATGTGGGGCTGGTCGGCAAACAGCTCGAAATGCGCCACCACGAGCCCGAAACCCATCAAAGCGATGCCGGTGCGAATCCAGGCGAGAAACGTTCGCTCTTGCGCGAGATAAACCCGCAGGTCAGTCACAGGCTTCGACGTGATATCCATTTCGCCTCCAGACGATTCGCAGGCACGCGTCGCAGGTCATCGGGGCAGGACGCGCCGCTCCTGGCAATGTACTCCGCATACCGGAAATGACTTGGGCTCCATTGCTCTCATCGTGCCGATTTTGCGTCTTAAGCGGCCGCTTTAGATTCCCGACTCTCGAGAGATGGGTCGCCGTTTCGACCCGCGCGCCCAAGAGGCGGCGTGCACCAGCCTATTGCCGATGCCGATACGACCGCTTCGATTCCCAGGGGGCCGTGACAGGCGGGGATCCTGCCGACGATCGGGCAACACCCCGTCAATCGGTTGCCGTCCACCAACTGTGTGAAGACTGATGGCTGCGAAAGGCCTGGTGCTCGGCAAGGGAAGACGCCCCGAAGAGGTGAGCACCCTCTGCACTGACCGGGCACGGATCAGCCGGCATATCCGCATGCTCGTCCAGGCAGATCAACAAGCAGCTATCGCCTGGCTTGCTGATTGCCTGTCTCTATGAATGTGTTAGTTTTCCCGATGCACGGCGACAACGAGCCTGTCAGCGGAGCGCTGCAGTTGGAATCGCTTCGGTTAGGCGCTGAGGGAGGCGATATCCCCCAGGTATGGGAGGATGGCGAACGCCTCTTCCGCCGGCGTTGGCGCTTGGATGCTGACGGTAACCGCAGCGCAGTTCTGGTCGTGCAATTCGCCGCGGCGCACCCGCCACCGGCCAGTCTCGCTCGGCTCGTCCACGAATATGGGTTGAGGGACGAACTGGATAGCTCGTGGGCGGTGAAACCGCTGGGGCTTGGGTCCGAGCGCGGGCGCAGCATGCTGGTGCTCGAGGATCCCGGCGGCGAGCCGCTCGACCGCCTGCTCGGCATTCCAATGGAGGTGGGACGCTTCCTGGCCCTCGCCATCGGCATTGCCGTGGCGGTGGGCAAGCTCCACCAACGCGGCCTCATCCATAGGGATATCAAGCCGGCCAATATCGTGGTGAACTGCGCGGACGAACAGGTGCGGCTCACCGGATTCGGCCTCGCCTCGCGTCTGCAGCGCGAACGCCAATCGGTCCGGCCTCCGGAAACCATTGCCGGCACGCTTGCCTATATGGCGCCTGAGCAGACCGGTCGGATGAATCGCTCGGTCGATTCCCGCAGTGACCTCTACTCACTTGGCGCGACGCTTTACCAGATTCTGACCAGCCATCTCCTGTTTGACGCAGCCGATCCGATGGAGTGGGTCCACTGCCACATAGCAAGCAAGCCAGTGCCCCCCGGCAAGCGGCGCAAGGAGATCCCTGGCGCCATCTCCGCAGTCATTATGAAGCTGCTCGCCAAGACCCCCGAGGACCGCTATCAAAGCGCGGTTGGCCTGGAGATCGACCTCCGGCACTGCCTTGCTGCCTGGGAGGCCGAGCGCCGGATCGATGCCTTCCCGTTGGGGGAACACGACACGCCAGGCCGCCTTCTCATTCCCGAGAAACTCTATGGGAGAGTGGATGAGGTCGATGCCTTGCTCGCCGCCTTCGATCGCATCGTCAAGGGCGGCGCGCCTGAGTTGGTGCTGGTTTCCGGATATTCAGGCATCGGCAAATCCTCGCTCGTCAATGAACTGCACAGGGTATTGGTACAGCCGCGTGGGCTCTTCGCATCAGGGAAGTTCGATCAGTACAAACGCGACATCCCCTACTCGACGCTGGTGCAGGCTTTTCAGAACATTGTGCGACCTCTTCTCGCCAAGAGCGACACCGAGTTGGCGGGTTGGCGCGATGCCCTTCTGGAGGCGCTTGGGCCGAACGGACGGCTGATGGTCGATCTGATCCCCGAACTGAAGTTCATCATCGGCGAACAGCCGCCCGTCTCGGAGCTTGAGCCGCAACAGGCACAAAAACGCTTTCAGCTCGTGTTTCGGCGACTTATCGGTGTCTTCGCAAGACCTGAACATCCGCTGGCACTCTTTCTCGATGATTTGCAATGGCTCGATGCTGCGACGTTGGATTTGCTCGAGGATCTGCTGACCAGGCCGGATGTCCGGCACTTGATGCTGATCGGCGCCTACCGGGACAATGAAGTGGATTTCGCCCACCCGCTTATGCGGAGGCTCGAAGCCATCCGCAAAGCTGGCGCGATAGTGCAGGATATTGTTCTTGCACCGCTGGTGCGTGAAGACCTTGAGCAGTTGATTGCTGATTCAATCCGCTGCGAATTCGAACACTCCGCCCCATTGGCCCAACTGGTGCACGAGAAAACGAGTGGCAACCCGTTCTTTGCCATTCAGTTCTTGTCAACCTTGGCCGAAGATGGACTGCTCACGTTCGATCAGGGCGAGGCGCGGTGGTGTTGGGACCTCGATCGCATTCATGCCAGGGGTTACACCGACAATGTGGTTGATCTCATGGTCGGCAAGTTGCATCGGCTGCCCGTCGAAACCCGGAACGCTTTGCAACAGCTTGCCTGCATAGGAAACAGCGCGGAGTTCGGGTTGCTCGGGATGTTGTATCGGGGCTCGACGGAGAATATGCACGGCGACCTTTGGGAAGCGGTCCGGACGGACCTTGTGTTCCGCTCGGAGGCTGCCTACAGGTTCCTTCATGACCGCGTCCAGGAAGCCGCCTATTCATTGATTCCTGAAGACTCGCGCGCGGCTGCCCATCTGCGGATCGGCAGGCTGCTGGCGGCGAACACGCCGCCGGTAAAGCGAGAGGAGGCGATCTTCGAGATCGTCAATCAGCTGAATCGCGGTGCCGCACTGATCAACTCGAAGGACGAGCGCGAGCGGCTTGCCGAGCTCAATCTGATCGCGGGCAAGCGCGCGAAGGCGTCTACCGCGTATGCCTCGGCTCTCATTTATCTCGCCGGCGGCGCGGCGCTGCTGGCGGAAGACTCGTGGACGCGCCTGCCCGAACTCACCTTCGCGCTCGAGTTGAACCGGGCCGAATGCGAGTTCCAGACCGGAGCGCTGACGCAAGCCGAGCAGCGACTGACGGCTCTGTCGGCCCGCGCCGCGACGACGGTCGAACGCGCCAGCATCACTTGCCTGCTGGCTGATCTGTACACGAGCCTCGACCAGGGCAGCCGCGCGGCCGCTGTCAGTCTCGACTACCTGCGATATCTGGGTGGGGAGTGGCCGCGGCATCCCACAGCGGAGGACGTACACCGCGAGTACCAGCGGATCTGGTCGACGCTTGCAGACCGCCAGATCGAGGCGCTCGCGGATTTGCCTTTGATGAGCGACCCGGCATCTCTCGCTACGATCGATGTTCTGACCAGACTTTCGGCGCCCGCCTGGTACATGGATGCGAACCTGGCTTCCCTGATCATCTGTCGAATTGTCAATCTCAGCCTCGAGGGCGGCAACAGTGCGGGCTCGTGCTACGCTTACGTGGTGCTTGGCCTGGTCGCCGGATGGCGCTTCGGCGACTACAAGGCCGGGTTTCGATTCGGCCGGCTGGGCTGTGACCTTGTGGAACAGCACGGGCTGAAGGATTTTCAGGCCAGGGCCTACGTGATCTTCGGAAGCGTTGTCCTGCCGTGGACGAGACATGTCCGCACTGGCCGCGATCTGGTACGTCGCGCGTTCGACGCGGCCAGCAAGATCGGCGACCTCACTTTTGCCGGGTACTGCTGCAACCACCTGAACACGAACCTTCTGGCTGCAGGCGATCCGCTCGATGAGATCCAGGCGGAAGCCGAGCGTGGTCTCGCCTTTACACAGAAGATCCGGTTCGGTCTTGCCCTTGATGCCATCGTCGCGCAGCTCGGGCTTGTCCGGACCCTTCGTGGCTTGACGCCGAAGTTCGGCTGCTTTGACGAGGACCAGGTTTCCGAGCTTGAGATGGAGCGCCGCTTCTCCGCCAACCCGGATCTGAAGGGGCCTGAAAGCATGTACTGGCCCCGCAAGCTGCAAGCGCGCTTCTTTGCAGGCGACTATGCGGCCGGCCTCGAGGCGGCGGAGCGGATGCGACGGGTTATCTCGTCGACACCGTCGCACTTCGAAACGGCGGAGTGTGAGTTTTACGGTGCTCTCGTCCAGGCGGCATCCTGGGATTCCGCAGCGGCCAGCGAGCGCCGGCAGCATGCCGAAGCGCTCGGCGCGCACCACCGACAGCTTGAAATCTGGGCTGAGCACTGCCCGGAGAATTTCGAGAATCGCGCCGCGCTGGTCGGCGCCGAGATCGCTCGCATAGAGGGCCGCGATGCCGACGCGATGCGCCTCTATGAACAGGCCATCTCCTCGGCTCGCTCAAACGGCTTCGTTCACAACGAGGCGATCGCCTATGAGCGCGCTTCCGCCTTCTATCGGGCGCGTGGCTTTGACCAGTTCGCCGAACTCTACCTGCGCAACGCCCGCTACAGCTATCTGCGCTGGGGAGCCCATGGCAAGGTGCGGCAGCTCGATGAATTGTATCCGCGCCTCAGAACGGAAGAGCCGGCACCTGCTCCCACGAGCACGATCGGCGCGGCGCCGGTCGAACACCTCGACCTGGCGACCGTGATCAAGGTGTCGCAAACAGTGTCGGGCGAGATGGTTTTCGAGAAACTGCTCGACACGCTCATGCGCACCGCCATCGCGCATGCGGGTGCCGAGCGCGGCCTGCTCGTTGATGCGCGCGGGGCTGAACCAAGGACCGCAGCGGAAGCCACGACCAGCGGCAACACCGTTCTCGTGCAGCTGCGCGACGAGCCCGTAGCCGCGGACGTCCTCCCGGAATCGGTTCTGCACTATGTCCTTCGCACCGGGGAGAACGTAACTGTCGAGGATGCCATGGTTCACCCCGAGCTTGCGGCGGATCCCTATGTCCGTCAGCGCCACGCGCGGTCCATTCTCTGCCTCCCCTTGGTCACCCAGGCCAAGCTGATAGGCGTGCTCTACCTCGAGAACAACCTGGCTCCCCGCGTCTTCGCGCCAGGTCGCATTGCGGTGCTGAAGCTACTCGCCGCGCAGGCTGCAATCTCGCTTGAGAACAGCCGTTTGTACCGTGATCTGGCGGAGCGCGAGGCGAAGATCCGGCACCTTGTCGACGCCAACATCATCGGCATCTACGTCGCGGATTTCGAAGGTCAGATTCTTGAGGCCAATGGCGCATTTCTCCGCATCGTGGGATGCGATCGCGAGGATCTCGTCGCAGGTCGCCTGCACCGCGACGACCTGACGCCACCGGAATGGCGCGACCGTACTGCGCAGGCGCTGTCCGAGCTGAAGACGACCGGAACAATCCAACCCTACGAGAAGGAATACTTCCGTAAAGACGGCAGCCGCGTCCCAATCCTGCTCGGCGCGGCAGCCTTCGATGAAACCGAGTACCAGGGTGTCACATTCGTGCTCGACTTGACCGAGCGCAAGCGGGCGGAAGCCGAGGCACGCGAGAGCGAGCGCCGCTACCGCGAGGTGCAGATGGAGCTAGCGCACGCGAACCGCGTCGCAACCATGGGCGAGCTGACGGCCTCGATCGCCCATGATGTGAACCAGCCCATTGCCGCGACAGTCATCAACGCTCAGACGGGGCTGCGTATTCTCGCTGGCCAGACGCCGGATCTGGAGGAGGTGCGCCAGGTGCTCGCCAGCATCGTTAAGGATGGCAATCGAGCGGGCGAGGTCATCGGTCGGATCCGTGCCCTCATCAAGAGGGCGCCGGCACGGAACGATCGCCTGGAGATCAACGAAACGATCCT
This sequence comes from Mesorhizobium sp. M0060, assembly GCF_040323155.1. Classification (NCBI taxonomy): domain Bacteria; kingdom Pseudomonadati; phylum Pseudomonadota; class Alphaproteobacteria; order Hyphomicrobiales; family Phyllobacteriaceae; genus Mesorhizobium; species Mesorhizobium sp. M0060. The sequence goes on along the minus strand of NZ_JAMYUP010000017.1, from coordinate 56,689 downwards.
TGAGGTTGTCGCGCTGACCCATGCCGAAATTGTGAAGAATGGTGTTGCAGTGCAGACGGAACTCGCGGATGGCCTGCCGCCCATTCAAGGAGATCGGGTCGAACTGCAGCAGGTGATCTTGAACTTGATCATCAACGCCGTCGAGGCAATGAGCAACGCCGGCGAGGGGGCCCGGGAATTGCTGATCAGCACCGGGCAAGCCGAGTTGGGCGGTGTGCTCGTCTCAGTGCGCGATTCGGGTCCAGGGTTGGCTCCATCGAAGATCGAGCGCCTCTTCCAGGCCTTCTACACAACGAAGCCAAGCGGTTTGGGCCTGGGGCTGTCGATCTGCCGTTCTATCATCGAAGAGCGGGGCGGACGATTGTGGGCAAGCGCAAACGCGCCCCACGGCGCCATCTTTCAATTCACGTTGCCTGCCCTTCCAGATATTGCGGCGTGACTGAAACGCTCGGGACTTTCGCTTGCCGATTGCTGCCGTCTTTATTATTGGTCGCCAGTTGCAACAATGCCGCGCGGACTGCGAAAGATCATCCTCGAGCGACCCCTTTCCAACTCACAAAGCTGCCCGCGTAAAATAACAGCCGATCGAGCCTGTTCCATCCCGATGGAAAAATCTGGATGGGCTCTAATTTGTTGTTTGACCATGATTTTATCCGAAAACCGGTTCCCACTTTTTCGGGATCATGGTCCTAGTCCCGCATGTTCTATTAAGCCGCTCCGATAGCCGAATGAAATGAACTTTTTGCCGCCCATTGAAGCAAGCTTACCGTCCTGAAAGGTGATTATCGTCTCCAACATAGTATGACCGATGAGCTTGCCAGCCTTGTAGACCGGCGATCCGAGATAGATGCCTGTGCAGATCCGCCGGCCGGTGAGGACTTCGAGCTCGTTTGTGGTTACGTGGGTCGCTACGCCATTCGCGTCACAGTAGATCGCCGTTGCCCTGCCGGCGATCACAGGTATACCGGCGTCGACCGTGATCTGCCCGTCCGGCTTCAACATTGGCATTGGCAGCATCGTATCGAGTGCGATCTCGGTGACCAGCCCAGCAAGGGCCGTACGCGGTCGGATCGCATTGTAGAAAACGACTACGGAAGCACCCTCCCTTGACGCACGCGCCTCGGCAAGATCGGGGCGGCGAAGGACCCGCGCCGAGTTGCGTCCATAAACCTGCCCATTGCGGTCAATGGCGATCAGGCCGGCGTCGACCTCGGGATTGCGATCCATGACGGTATCCACGGCCACCTGTGCCGGCTGCCCTCCTTTCATCAGGTCGAGAACCTGCTGATTGACCGCGATCCCGTCAACCCCGCTCGCTATCGGCATGCGATGGCCGGTAACGAGGCCAGCCAGAGGGTCGGCACTCAGGAACTTCTCAGGCTCCGGCCTGTCCGGGCCACTGGAGATGACGGCGGCGCGGGTGGCGGCCGCAACCTGCGGCGGCGGGTCGGTACCGGTGATCTCACCCTCGATGAAGAGCGTCGACGTGCCGCCGCGCTGCGTTTCGTGGCGCAGGAGCTTGCCATCCACGGTGATCGCAGCGAAAGTCGCGAAGCCGCCGATGCTGCCGCTGCCAACGCGCTCGACCGCGCGCAAGGTGCGATAGATGGCCAAGCCAGCATTTGGCCCGCAGGCGGCGATACCGATGGTCATTTCAGTTGCCTTCTAACGTCATTGGATCGGCGACGTTGAGCCGGGTGATGTAACGCTGGACTAGCAAAGCAAGGATGAGCGGCGGGATTGTGGAAAGGACGCTGCCTGCAGCGAACAGCGTCATGCCGAGATTGGCACCTCCGCTCGGCATGGTTGGCGAAAATGCGAGCAGGGCGGGAGATAACGTCTGCTTCGCCGTACCCCCAGTGAGAACGACTGCGAACAGCAGCTCGTTCCAGGCGGTCAGGAATGCGATCACAAAGGCGGCCGCAATTCCAGGCAACGCCATTGGGATGGTAATATGCCAAAGCGCCCGCAGGCGACCGCAGCCGTCAATGCGGGCAGCGCGTTCGATCTCGATCGGCAAGCTCGCAAAATAGCCCATCAACACCCAGGTCAACAGGGGCACGACCGCTGTCAGGTAGGTGACGATCAGGCCGAGATAGGTGCCGACGAGGTGAAGGGCTGAAAGGATCACGAAATAAGGGATGAGGACCGCGATGGGCGGTAGCAGCCGGACGGAGAGCAGTGCAAAGAGGAGCGTGTTCTTGAAGGAGAAGCGATAGCGGCCGAATCCATAGCCGCCGATGATCGCCATGGCGGTTCCGATGACCGCCACCGGGATCGCAACGATGGCACTGTTGAGGAACCCGCTCGCGACCGCCTCCGGCTGTCCGCCGAAAACATCATTGATCGTTGCGATCCCCATGATGGCCTCGTAATTGGCGAAGCCCATTCCACTCGGCCATTGCAACAAGCCGCCGTTGACAAGCGCATTGAATGGCATCAGCGAAGCCCACACCAGCGCGAGGATAGGGATAAATGTCCATGCGATCACCAGCGCTATGCTGACCCAAAGGATTGCATACTCGCCAGCGGTTTTTCTCATGACAACATCGCCTCTCCTGGGGCCGGCATTCCGGATCGTGCTTCTTCGCCCGCTGCGGCGTCAGCAATTCTTGCCAGTCGTCGGCGGCGCATCAGGACGAAGAAATAGAGTGTGGTGATGATCATCCCGACCGCAACCAGGATATAGCTGGCGGCAGCTGCAAGTCCGTAGCGCGAGAACTCGAAGGTGTAACGGAAGATCAGCATTGGAAAGGTCTGCGAGGCGGTGCCCGGGCCGCCGCGGGTCATCGCGAAGAGCAGGTCGAAGCTGCGGAATGCTTCCACCGTGACCGCCACGAGGACGACCATCACGGTTGGGCGCAGATGCGGCAGCGTAACGTGAATGAAACGCTTGAACGCAGATGCGCGATCGATCCGAGCCGCCTGATAGAGGCTGTCGGGCACCGTTTGCAGTGCCGCGAGAAAGAAGAAGGCGCCGAGCGGCGTAATGTGCCAGACAAAGGCAATTGCCACCCAGTAAAGAGCGGTAGTCTCGTTGACCCAGGCATGGTTGGCCTTCACCAGTCCAAGCGAGTGCATGACGCCGGTCAGCGCACCGAATGTTGGATTGTTGATAAAAATCCAGGCCGTCGCGGTCACCACTTCGGAGATCGCCCAGGGAAGCAGGATAGCGGCACGCAAGAAACGGCGCCCCGGGAAATCCTCGTTGAGGACAAGGGCAATGCCGAGTCCGAGAGGGAGCGAGGCGCAGGCCACTACGGCCGTGAATTTGAGGCTCAGCAGCATCGCCGCGATTGCCTCGGAGCTGGTGAGGATTTGCCGATAGTGGTTGAATCCAATGAATTCCTGTGTGCGTAGGATCACGTCGCGATCGTGAAAGCTGATCCATGCGGCGTAGATGAGCGGCAAGATGAAGATGACGGCATTGAACAGGACCAGACTGGCGACGATCCTGAGGGCGAAGCGCGAATCGGATTGCGCAAGCGATTTCAAGCTGCGGCTTACCATCGTAGATCGTTCGGGAAGATACGGTCACCGGTGCTGTCGAACAGATAGATGTCTGCCGGCGAGGTGTTTAGCGAGATCGCGTCGCCGACCCGGAAACGCGTGTCGGGACGGGCTCTGACTTTGATGAGTTCGGCGCTTTCGCCGCCATAGGTAACGTGAAGAAACTGATCCGAGCCGAGCGGCTCGACGGCGTAGACCCGTCCCATTCCATGCAGAGGCAGACCGCGGGGTTCAATCGACAATCCTTCCGGCCGTATACCAAGCGTGAGCATCCCCGGACGCGCCTGCGCCGCGGGGCTCATGCCTGCTTCGAAGGGTATGGTGATGCCCGATCCCTGGAACGCAAGACTACCCGCGGACTCAACCCACCGTCCGGCGATCAGATTCATGCTCGGACTGCCGATGAATCGCGCTACGCCAGTATTGGCGGGCAGTTGGTAGACCTCGTCCGGAGTCCCGTATTGCCGAAGCTTGCCGCCGTCCATGACCGCAATCCGATCGGCCAATGTGAGTGCCTCGACCTGATCATGAGTGACATAGATGAAGGTCGAGTCGAGCCGCTCGTGAAGCTTCTTGATTTCAACGCGCATTTCGCCGCGCAGCTTGGCGTCGAGCGCCGATAGCGGTTCGTCGAACAGGAAGACGAGGGGGTCGCGCACCGCGGCGCGGCCAAGGGCCACACGCTGTCGCTGGCCCCCCGAAAGCTCATGCGGGCGTCGGTTGAGCAATTCGCCGATGCGCAACAGTTTCGCCGCGGCGCGCACGCGCTCATCGATCTCTGTTCGACCAACCCTGGCCATGCGCAGCGGAAAGGCAATATTTTCGTACACCGTCTTGTACGGGTAAAGCGCGATGTTCTGGAAAACCATCGCAACATTGCGCTTCTCGGGCGGGACGTGCTCGATCGCACGGCCGTCGAAGAGGATTTGGCCGCTCGTCGGTGCATCCACTCCGGCAATCAGGTTCAGGGTCGTGGTCTTGCCACAGCCCGACGGCCCCAGTAGCACAACGAATTCCTTGTCGGCGACCTCGAGGTCAAGCGAATCGATTGCGGTCGTCTCGCGATAGCGACGGCAAAGTTGTCGGAGAGCCACTGCTGTCATACGCTGGGCAAGGGGTTATTGTTTGGCATATTTGGATCGGAGGGTTTCCCAGCTTTCCTTGGTGGCGAGCACAACATCCTTCGGAGACGCTGTACCCTTGAGGAGCAGTTCATCCTCTATCATTTGCTGCGTCCCGACCTCCCATTCCTGGTGCCAGCCGGCCTTGAGCTGGTTGCCGGCGATGGCCTTCTGCCTTCCTTCAAACAGCCATTTGTAGTTCTCGTTGGCCAGCGGGGGATACATCCACTTCGTTATCGCCTGCTTTACCTCCGGATCGTCGTAGACTTCGGGGAAGGGCACTTGCAAATTGGCCAGGGTCGCCCAAGCCTTGTGCATCCGCAACTTATGGTTCTTGTCACGCCAGCTAAATGATTTCATGAGGTCAAAGGCTGCCTCGAGCTCGGCGTCCGTGCGCGGCGAGTTGCTCATGACATGCAGGGCATGGCCGACCAGCGTGGTCCCGTGTGTCGAGCCGGGCATAACGGGATTCATGTTGAAGTATGGCGCAAAGTCGCTGTTCTTCGGGTCGGAATAGGCGAAGCTGTTGTAGTCCGATTGGTAGTGGAAGGCATGCAGCCCCTTCATCCATGAACTGGCCATCTGGGGCTCCTGCCAGGTCAGGATGGCTCGCGGCACGAGGTCCTCATCCCACCACCGTTTCCAATCCGAGAGAACCTTCAGGATCGGAGTATCGAGGCCGAACGTCGATTTCATGTCATCGTCAACCAGCCGTTCCCCTTCCGAGGCGCAGTGAGCATAGAGTGCCCATGGGGTGCCGGTCCAGGACTTGAACCAGGTCGGCAGGATAGGGTTTTCGACGATACCCTTCTTCTTGAGATCGACTGCCTGCTTGTAGATATCGTCCCAGGTCTGCGGATAGTCGCTGCGGTTGGCTGTCGCGTCGTAACCACCCGATGCGAGAACCTTTTCATTGCGGAACATGCAATAAGGCCCGCCATTGTAGTAGGTCAGGCCGATGCGCTTGTGGTCCGGCCACGACAGGGCGTCGGCGCCGATACCTGGGAACTCCTCCTTTTTTATCTTGTCGAGGTCCGGCATGTCGTCGATCGGTCGAATCCACTGGGCGGCGAACCAACGGGATGCCTGCCCGCGCTGAGCACGGAACAGATCGAGACGCGTGCCAGAGACAAGCTTGGTCTCCATAACTGCGGCGTAGTCGCCCGAAGTCGGCTGGAGATTGACCTTGATCCCGTATTGCTCGGTAAAGAGCCGGGCATTTTCAGCGATGATCTCGTCACCAAACGGCCAGAAAGTGTAATTGAGTTCAATATCATCGGCGACCGCTGGAAAAGGAGTGAGGCCGGTGGTGCTCGCGACCGCGAAGCCGCCCAAGGACAGGTTCCTGATGAATTTCCGTCGGTTGAGGCACGCGCCGTGAGGCGCCATGCTGCTGCTCATCTGATGATCTCCTCCACTATATCTGGTTGTCAGGCCCCTATTCGCTGGCGACGAACCTCGCGTCCCTCCCTTTGTCTGGCATCTTCTGATCGCCTCTTTTCATCCTGAACCAGTGTCCTCCAGCCATGACGCCGCGTCAATTGTTGGAGCTAAAAGGCGTATCTGGCTGGCCTCTTGCAGGTTTGGTCGACGCTCGCGAGAGGCAACACGAGCCGTTGTCGGTCATTACGGGCTCGACCTCGACGCTCAAGGTTCAGCAGTACCCCCCGCCGGGTGCCGTAGGCGAGGTGAATTCAATCCGCCAGGCAAGGTGATGCGGCGAATCCCTACCTACGCAGGGTCAAACTGGAATTTGCCGGCCAATTTCAACAAGCCGGTCGTTGGGCACTTTCAGATAGTCGCTCATCCGCGCCGAGTTGCGACTCATGGCAGCGAATGGCTCCCTTTGCCATGATGGCAGGCCTCGGCCATCCTCGCGGGGGACAATGCTCGTGCGGCCGACGTAGTAGGTGACGTCGGTCAGATCGATTGCGCGGTCCGCCGCCATGCAGGATGCAAGAAGCTTTGGAACGTCCGGTATTTCCATGAAACCATACCTGGCTTCGACAAGCCAAAAATTGGGAACTTCCTGCATGACGGTGAAGCGATCTGCTTCTGCAACCCGTGGCACGGATAGAATAGACCAGCGCAGTACGAGCACTCGTTCTTGCAGGGCGCGATTAAGTTGCACATGCCAGAGCATGACGGGTGGCACACCTTTGGCGGAAAGCGTCAAGAATACTGCTGTACCAGGCACGCGCGCCACTGTACCGGATTGTAATTCCGCGAGGAATCTGTCGGTCGGAATCAGCGTTTTCTGGACGCTGTTGTGCAAAGCTGTCGTACCGCGGTGCCAGATCCACATGATTGCATAGACCGCTAGGGCCATCGCAAGGGGTACATAACCGCCTTGGAAAAACTTGGTCATGTTGGCTGCAAAGAATGCGCTGTCGACGATCAAAAACAGTCCGGCAACGGCGCCGGCAGTAACGAGGCTCCACTGCCAGATCTCGCGCATGGCAATGAACAACAGAACGGAGGTCATCAGCATTGTCATTGACACGGCAATGCCATAGGCAGCGGCGAGATTGTCGGATTTGCCGAAGCCTATGGTAAGGGTCACGGTGGCAATCATCAGCAACCAATTCACAGCGCCGACATAGATCTGGCCAAAGCCTTCAGCCGATGTCTGCCTGACGTTGAAGCGCGGCATCCACCCGAACTGAATTGCCTGGCGTGTCATGGAAAAGGCACCAGTGATGATCGATTGGCTGGCAATGATCGTCGCGACGGTTGCCAGGACAATCAGAGGAGTCAGCAGCGCTGGCGGGCAGAGACTATAGAAAATACTGCCGTCGGTTGGCGAGCCATTCAAAACAATGGCGGCTTGGCCGATATAGTTGAGAACGAGGCTTGGAAAAACCACGAAGTTCCAGGCGAGCCGGATCGGCACAGGACCAAAATGGCCCATATCGGCGTAAAGCGCTTCGGCACCCGTGACGCAAAGAAACACGCCGCCAAGAACGAGGAAGCCAGCCAATCCAGTTGAAGCGAGATACTCCAGCCCGCGGTAGGGGTTGATTGCCACGAGAACGCCGGGATACTGCAAGATGCCGTAGACACCCATGGCGGCCATCACGCCAAACCAGATCAGCATGACCGGTCCAAAGCTCTTGCCAATCCGGGTTGTTCCCAGCGGCTGAAGGGCGAACAAGGCGACCAAGATGGCAACCGCGCCATAAAGCACCCATGGCGTCAAGCCAGGCGTCACGTGTTCAACGCCTTCAAGCGCCGAGAGAACCGAAATGGCTGGCGTGATCGCACCGTCACCGTAGATCAGCGCTGCGCCAAACAGGCCTGCTGCGACGATGACAGGGCGGTTCTGCTTCTTCACGCCGAGCAACGACATCAAAGCCAGGATGCCGCCTTCACCATCGTTGTCGACGCGCATAGCGAAATTGACGTATTTGACGGTGGTAATGATGATGAGTGTCCACAGGATCAAGGAAACCGACCCCAGGATGGCCATTGCGTCGGGCTTGCCACCGGTCAGGGCAAGGACGGTCTTGAACGTATAAAGCGGGCTGGTTCCGATATCACCGAAAACGATGCCCAGAGCCGCAAGACCGAGTACTGGGATGCCAGCTTTGGCGGTGACTTTTTCGGACAATCGAGATCCCTTCCAGATCGTGTTCCTTCATCAACCCCCGCGCGGCAGCAAGGACGCCCCGGCTGCGCTCTCCATCCCACCACCGACCCCGGCCAGGCCGGCCGCACCGCCGACAATACCGACTCCCATCATGGTGAGCGCAACGCGACGTCCAGGTTCAATGTCCATGACGTTTCCTCTTGGAGACCGTCTCCACACGCCGTCGCCGTCGGGTTGCACTTATGATGCTGCCCTCATCCAAACAGCGGATAAATCAGTGATCGGCTTCGAACTGTCAGCTCATGTGAATGAAGTGCCGCCATCCATTTTACCGTGGTGAGCGCGCTATCAATTTTTCACAACGAGCCGGCCCTGACTTTTTCAAAATTGCGGCGAACAGCTGAGTCCTGCGGCAATGCACCGAACGCGCCAAGACTGCTGCTTCGCGGATCCTCGCGGGCCGGATGTCGGCAAAGGAAGCAAGGAACGCCTTTAGCGGGCTCCGCCTCAAGGACAACTATACGTCGACTGGTCACCGGTATCCCACGGGATGGGTTCCGCTGGTGGAAGTCGCGCTGACGACGCCGCTCGATGGGCCGGACGCGGGTTCACCGCAGGGACCATCAATCCGGGCGTCATCTGGGTGAGAAGCAATTCCAGTTCGGACTGGAGGGGATCGTGCCGATCAACTCGCGCTCGGGTGAGGCCTTGGCGTCAGCGCCAAGATCCACTTCTACTACCTCGGCAATATCTTTCCCAACAGCATCATCGGCAAGCCATTCTTCGACTGAAAAACACGGCGAAGCCGCTCTGCCGATATATGTCGGTGGAGCGCCCTTCGCTGCCTTCAAGAGGTTCTCGACACATGAAGAGGACGGGAGATGGCGGCAGAGATCGCGCGGATGGCGGCAGCGGCCTTGGCTTATCGCCGAAGATCCAGGCCCCCGATTGAATCTCTCCAGTACATCGAGCAGGGAAGATTGGTTAGGTTCGATCGCCATCCGGGCCAACCCGTTTTGCCACTAATTCCTCCGAGTCTCCAACTTGCCGTAACGTCCGTGATCGTGCTCCAGCGCAAATCAGCACCAATCGCCGCAAACCCGACAAAGCGTTTGCCCCGCTCCACGCGTAGCGTCGCTGCGTTGATGAGCCAGCAACCTGCCAGGCTCACAATGGTGAGGAGTGCGCGGTGATGCCTACCGGACCAGACGGACTGCCAGGCGGCAAAGGGTCTTCGCGTCGACGATCGACGATCGCCAAGGTTGCGCTTTCCGCTGTCGTCGTGGCGCCGACCGTCCTGACGGCATGTCAGCCGGCCGTCCTCGACCCGAAAGGGGTGGTCGGGATTGCAGACAAGACGATCCTGATCGATTCGCTCGCGATCATGCTGGCTATCGTGGTGCCGACGATCGCCGCGACCTTTGCCTTCGCCTGGTGGTATCGAGCTTCCAACACGAAAGCGACATACCTGCCGGATTGGGAGTATTCGGGTCGCATCGAATTCATCGTCTGGGCCATTCCGATCCTTGTGATCATGCTCCTGGGCGGCGTGGCCTGGATCGGATCGCACGACCTCGATCCCGCGAAACCGCTGGCATCGAACACGCCACCGCTGGAGGTCCAGGCCGTTGCGCTGGATTGGAAATGGCTCTTCATCTACCCGCATCAGCGTGTCGCGAGCGTCAACCAGCTTGTGGTTCCCGCCGGTACACCCATCCATTTCTCGCTGACGTCAGCGAGCGTCATGAACGCATTCTTCGTACCGCAACTCGGCAGCATGATCTACACGATGAACGGCATGACAACGCAGCTGAACCTGCGCGCGGATGCACCAGGCACTTTCCGCGGCCTTTCGAGCCACTATAGCGGCGATGGTTTCTCGGACATGCATTTCGACGTGCGGGCGGTGCCGGCGGAGCAGTTCGCTGCCTGGATCGATGCGACGCGCAGCACCGGGCCAAGCCTCGACGCCGAGAGCTACGCGGCCTTGGCCAGGCAAAGCGTGAACGCCACCCCTTTCACCTTCGGTGAGGCCGATCCTGACCTCTTCGAGCAGATCGTCACGCAGCAATTGCCACCTGGACCTGGCCCGCAGACCGGCCGGCCCAACCCGAGCGTATCCCCACGGACGGAGCACTAAGCATGTTGGGAAAACTCAGCTGGGCTGCCATTCCCCTCGACCAGCCGATCCCCCTGATCACGGCCGCCCTGGTGGGCGTGGCGATCATCGGCGTCCTCGCATGGGTGACGCTGAAGGGTTGGTTGCCATACCTCTGGCGCGAGTGGATCACCAGCGTCGATCACAAGCGGATCGGGATCATGTACATCCTGCTCGCGATGGTGATGCTGCTGCGCGGCTTCGCCGATGCGATCATGATGCGGTCGCAACAGGCGCTGGCATTCCAGTCCGAAGGCTACCTGCCGCCCGAGCACTACAACCAGATCTTCTCGGCCCACGGCACGCTGATGATCTTCTTCGTTGTCATGCCGTTCGTGATCGGGCTGATGAACTTCGTCATGCCGCTGCAGCTTGGGATTCGTGACGTGGCGTTCCCGACTCTCAATTCGGTCAGCTTTTGGCTCACCGCCACCGGCGCTTTGCTCGTCAATATCTCGCTGGTGGTGGGCGAGTTCGCGCGCACCGGGTGGCTGCCTTATCCGCCGCTGTCGGAGCTGGCCTACTCGCCCGGCGTCGGCGTCGACTACTATCTTTGGTCGCTCCAGATCTCCGGTGTGGGGACGTTGCTGACCGGCGTCAACTTCGTCACGACGATCCTGAAGATTCGTGCCCCCGGCATGACCTTGATGCGGATGCCGATGTTCTGCTGGACGACGCTCGCCTCCAACCTGCTCATTGTCGCGGCATTTCCCATCCTTACGGCGACCTTGGCGATGCTGCTGCTGGATCGCTATCTGGGCTTCCACTTCTTCACCAACGAAGCCGGCGGCAACGTGATGATGTTCATGAACCTGATCTGGGCGTGGGGACATCCAGAGGTTTACATCCTGATCCTGCCCGCCTTCGGCATATTTTCGGAAGTGATCTCGACCTTTTCCGGCAAGCCGCTGTTCGGCTACCGGTCGATGGTCATGGCGACGATGGCCATTTGCGTACTTTCCTTCACCGTGTGGTTGCACCACTTCTTCACCATGGGGGCCGGCGCCGACGTCAACGCGATTTTCGGTATCGCTTCGATGATCATTGCGGTGCCCACAGGCGTGAAGGTCTTCAACTGGCTCTTCACGATGTATGGTGGCCGGGTCGTCTATTCCCCACCGATGTTGTGGTCGATCGGCTTCATGGTCACATTCGTCATCGGCGGGATGACCGGTGTCCTGATGGCGGTGCCGCCGGCGGACTTCGTCCTGCACAACAGCCTTTTCCTTGTGGCTCATTTCCACAACGTCATCATCGGAGGCGTGCTCTTCGGCGCCTTCGCCGGCTACACCTACTGGTTTCCGAAAGCCTTCGGCTTCCGGCTGCACGAAGGACTCGGCAAGGCCTCGTTCTGGTGCTGGATCGTCGGCTTCTACGTCGCCTTCACGCCGCTTTATGTCGTGGGCCTCATGGGTATGACGCGCCGCATGCAGCACTACGATGTCCCCGAATGGCGTCCCTGGCTGCTGCTCGCGGCCGGCGGTGCGGTCATCATCCTGGCCGGCATAATCCTGCAGATAGCGCAACTCGTCGTCAGCATTCGCCGGCGTGAGGAACTTCGCGACGAGACCGGCGATCCCTGGAATGGACGCTCCCTCGAATGGGCGACATCTTCGCCGCCGCCAGCCTTCAACTTTACGGTCATTCCGCACGTCGATGGCGAGGACGCATACTGGAGCACCAAGCAGCACGCGCGCCAAGAGGGCAGGTTGAGCGAAGAGCCCGCCTATACGGATATCGAGATGCCCAGAAACAGCCCGACAGGCTTCATCTGCGCCTTCTTCGCCACCTTCATGGGATTCGCGCTGATCTGGCACATCTGGTGGATCGTGGCCCTGGCGGCATTGGGCGCGTTCGCAACCTTCGTTGTCTTCGCCTGGCGCGATGAAGTCGAGTATGCGATTCCGGCTGAGGCGGTCGCACGCATCGATCGGGCCAACCGAAGCGCGCGCGGCGAAACGCTCGCGCTATTCGGGACGGCGTCGTGAGCGCGTTCGACGCGACTGTCGGCCAGGACGTCCCGAACCGTATCGGGCGGCATCGGAGCTCGTCGGGTCTGCAACCCACCGCGCGGCATTCGGCGGGTGCGCTAGGGTCGAAACGCATCATCGCAGGCTACGGCTTCTGGATTTTCCTGCTGAGCGACATCGTCATGTTCTCCGCCTTCTTCGCCGCCTACGCAGTGCTGGTCGATGCGACGGCCGGCGGGCCGAGCGGGCAGACGCTGTTCAACGTGGGCAATGTCGGCATCGAGACGGCCTGCCTTCTCCTGTCAAGCTTCACCTGCGGCCTCGCAAGCATCGGCGCCCGGACGCACAACGGATTCTGGTTCTACGGCGCGATGGCCGCGACCTTCATATTGGGGGCTACATTCGTTGGCACCGAAATCCGCGAGTTCACGGGCATGATTGCACTCGGGGCAGGCCCAACGCGAAGCGCGTTCCTCTCGGCCTTCTTTACACTGGTCGGCTGCCATGGCGTGCATGTGACCATCGGCTTGCTGTGGCTGCTTACGATGATGGCGCAGGTGTTCGCCAAGGGATACCGGCCCGACATTCTCAGGCGCATGCTTTGCTTCAGCCTCTTCTGGCATGCCCTGGATATCATTTGGGTCGGATTGTTCACGATGGTGTATTTGATGGGAGTCGCGCAATGAGCCACATCGAACAGGAAAGAGGCCGCGACTACAAGGACACAGCGCCTGGGGACGAGCACCTCGACGGATACGAGGCTTCCGAAGATGTCGGGACTTACCTGATCGGGTTAGGGCTCGCGACGCTGCTCACCCTGGTGTCTTTCTTTATCGCGCGCACTACGCTGGTTTGGGAGCCGAGCATCCCTATCGCACTGGCCGTTCTCGCGATCGCGCAGATGGGCGTTCATCTCGTCTTTTTCCTCCACATCACCACTGGCCCCGACAACGTCAACAACGTCCTGGCGCTTGCCTTTGGTGTGCTGATCGTTCTGCTGGTCATCGTCGGTTCGCTCTGGATCATGGGACATATGAACCACAACATGATGCCCATGGATCAGATCATGCAGATGCAAAGCTGACCGCGGGCGAGGCGGTCGAGATCTATCGCGACAAGCTGCAGGATGCCGGAGCGCGGAGCTGTGCGCCGCGCCTTTGGTGAGGGATACATTGTCCCAACTCGCCCTGCGTCATCCTTCTGATGACATTACAGCGGAGGCGTTCGCCCGCTGAGAAAACCCCAGCCTCGCGAGCCCGGCCCGGATCTCCGGACAGCTCATGAACAGTTGCCACAGGAGCCCGCTCCGGTAGTTCTCGATCATGACCACGATCGGCCCCTGATCGATGGCGAGATAGGAGTCCGCGTACCAATCCATTGCCGGACTGAATGCGTCCCTGAAGCCATATTCCCCCCAGAGCCGGTCGCCCCGCGAAGCGAAGTGGCGTAGCGCGCGCTTGCTCTCTGCCGGGACGTAGGGGAGGGAGCCGATGGCACCGGTCGGAGCAATCACGCCGTGGTCCCGGTCGGGGGCGTGCGCAACGTAGCCGTTGACACTGTCGCTCGCGGTCAGACCCCAACACTCAGCGCTATAGCCGTCGAATTTCTCGGGATTGCGGATGCAATGCGCCTGGTTGATGCGCGTGAAGGCGACGTTCTGGCACCAATAGTCGGCGTAGCGGTCACGAAGCCGCCTTGGGTCGAGCCCCAGGAAAGAATAGTGGGCGAAGAAGAGGGGCCCTCCACGATCGGGTCCGAGAGGGAGCGGGACGCCATCAAAGCTTCGGCCGTTGGCAAAGGCTTGGCCCGCCGTCCAGCCGCGGTGATAAACACTCGGATCGATTGGATACCGTGGCGCCCCTGCCGCGAGGACGAATGTGATCAGGCACTCGTTCCAGCCGTTGATCATATGGTCCATCGCCCACCCGTGCACCGGGCTCCAATGCCAAAAGAGCGAGTCGGAGCCGCGGGTGAACCAGTCCCATTCGACATCCCGCCACAGCGCATCGATGAGGCTGCGCAAGATGCGCTCCTTGGCCTCCGGGCCTCTGAAATACTGCCGCGCCGAAAGAAGCCCCACCATCAAATATGCCGTTTCGACGATGTCGCCGCCGTCGTCGCATTGACTGAACGGAATGGTTCGGCCGCTGTCGCCGTCCATCCAGTGAGGAAAGGCGCCGTGGTGGCGCTCAGCCTCGCCGAGAAAGCACGCCATTGTAATGAGGCGATCGAGAGCAGCTTGCCGGTCGATCCACCCGCGCTCGACGCCAGCAAGTATCGCCATGATGCCGAAGCCGGAACCGCCGGTCGTGACGACATGCGGTGTCGCGTTGCTCCGCTCGCGCGCGAGGCCGCTCGTCGGATGGCCAAAATCCCAGAAATATCGGAGCGTCTGTCGCTGCACGGTGTCGAGGAGCTCTCCCAAACACGTGTCCGGGTGAGGGGCACCGGCGTGCCTGCGTCCGATGGAGATCCTGGGAAGCGTTTCGATGCCGACCGCAATGTGCGCGCCTTTGCCGTCGACGCCGGGGGCATGGGAATTCGGTCCTTGATCGGGAGACTGCCAGTCGCTCTCCGCGCCGAGCGCACGCAATGCCGTATTCGGCAAGCGGCTGTGTGGTGTTGATGTCCTGCCCTTGAACAGGGTGCCAGGGGGATCGAGGCGCCGGGCTTGCGCGTTGCTGAAATCAGAATGCCGATGTTCCGCCAGCGGTCGGCGAGCTTGCGGCAATCGCGTAGCATTGGTTTCGGAGAGCGCGATCGGGTCAGTGTCTGTAAGGAGCGAGTTTATCAACATGGTTTCGCCATCAGAGTTTCGCTTCTTCTGCCCATTATCGGGGGATCGGCTCCTGTTTTGAGATGAGTGTAGTTCCTCGCTGATGAACCACTCCATCGTACGTGGGTAGGCCCGCATCGTATGTGCGTAGGCGGGGATAAGGTGTTGGTCTGAAAGGGCTCATACCTTGGTGTGACGCGCCGACGCCGCGCCAGAATGCCGCTGCCAACTCTAACCAGATCGTTTCCGTGGTTGGCAATTTCGTGGCCCGCTCGACTGCTCGTCTTGTGACAACGCATTCATCGGCGCGGCCATGCTATCAACAAGTTACATCGGTAGTTACGAGATATATATATATATATACCAAACGTATTATACTAATAATGATCGCCTGCCTCCATATCAGTGTTGGCTTCAAAAAGTCAAATATCCTCAAACTGAAGGAGTTTACTATGAAAAGATCGACAACAATACTGGCAACAATCGCTTTGGGTGCAATGCTGGCGACTGGCGCGGCGACGGCCTCGATGGCGCGCGGTGGCGGCGGTCATGGCGGCGGTGGGGGGCACGGTGGGGGCTTTGGCGGTGGCAGCCATGCCGCAGGCTTTGGCGGTGGCGGCGATATGGGCGGCTTTCGCGGTGGCCATCGTGGATTCAGGGGCCGCGGCTATGGTAGTGATTTTTATGGCGACGGCTACTGCGGTTACCCCTACGCGTACAGTCTTTTCCCATACTGTCCGTGATCCGCAACAGCCGCGTCGAATCCGGGCTCCACAGCACCAGTGGGGACCGGATTCGATGTTCGATCGGGCCTGTCTATGAATTCGAACGTGGTCTTGGTCGCTCGAGGACAAGCACGCCCAGTCGAACTCAATGGGGAGCTTTGCGCGGACAGAAGGCTGATTCCCAGCGAAAGTTACGGTCCGTACCTGGTCATTCGATTGTCAAAGCTGTGCTTGGACGGGTCCCCAGCACGCCCTGGACACTCCGGCCGCTTCCTCAATGGTGAGGCCAACGCTGTCCAGCCAGTCCTCAAAGTGGAACGGATCGACGGCCACCGCATACGCGTTGTCGATGGAGGAAGACCACCATTTCTGCGTCTCGGGAGAGGCGAGGGCGAGTTCGCGGCAGTCCCTTCCGCCGCTGGATATTTCCTTGGCGACCCGGCTGAACTGCTCGGTGTGAAGGCCAATCATGGCGTCGTGGGCGTCGAGCGCCACCGGGCTGCCGACGTCAACCAGCTTGCCCTCCAACCAAACTTGATGCTGGGCCGTGGCAGGAAGGCGGAAGGTATCCCTCATTCTATGTAGCCCCGTGGCTGCGTCCCCCTAATCGCAGACCTTCCAAGATGCCGATTTGCTCGGTCGTGGATGGGAGGCAACGGGATTTGCTCACGGCGCGCACAGGCGGGTCCTGGGCCGCGCATATAGTGGAACTCCGGCCTGTAGCGCGGCGCGATGAATTCGCGAACCGCGGATACCAGCTGTGTAACGAGAGCCTGTAATTCCATGGCGCATTCCTTTCCCTGCTCGCAGCGCTATTCGGCGGACCCGACATCACCAGCAATCGCAGATAGATTGGGTGCCTTCGGCGAGGTGCGGATAGTAGATCGCCGCCAAGTCGTACTGGTCTTCGGCGCATCAATTTCGGGACGCGTTAAATGCGGCCGGAGATCATTGGTCGGTTCACCAGAGATTCACTTTGATTTCTCCCCTGTTACTTTAGACAGGCTGCAATTCCATTCCATTGTATGAGGGTCTGAGCTGACTATCTGCTTAGATGGCGAGCCATATACGACGATATGTGCTTGGCACGTTCGGGTATGTCGTCTTAACCAAATCGATTGGCTGCTGGCCCAGTCGATTCGGTATTGTTCTTGGGACCGACAACGCTCGCGCCGGTGACTTTAAGTTCGAGCCGTTCGGAGGATTTGAGCCGGAGTTCCCTGCAGGTCTCGACATGGAATCTGCTTTGGCGTTGCCGAGACACGGTTCGTATGCGCTGAAGCGGGGCGATACTGCCGGCTGCCGCGAGCGAGCAGAACATGAAAATCCGCACTGCCGGGGCATGTGAACTCGATGTTGAGGTGGGGCCGGCAGTCCGGCCCCATTGTGGTGCGATGCGCTGTCCGGTCCTTGGACGGCGCATCTGCGACCTGCTACCTAATTTTGGAAACGGCAGATCATTTGTTGCTCGGGTCATCCGCCGGATTAACATATGTGATCGCAAACGGCCCTTCGCCGTGGACCGAGCGGCCGTCGCTCCGGACGTTGCGACGGAGTCTCAAATGCCGGGACAAAACGCCTAGGATGGACCGGCTACATACTGCCGCCAGTTGTGACGTTCCTTGAATCCCAGGACCTCGCGGATCTTGCGATTGGAGAGCGGAGCCTCCGAGGCCTGCAATTCCCGGGAGAGGGGAGTATTGGGCGCCCATTTGCGCAGGAATTCCGCCGTGGGTTCATATGCGGTGATTTCGTCGTTGACGGCATTGAATACCTGAAAGCCGAGACCGTCCTTGCGGACGCAAAGATCGACGATCTGCCCCAAGTCGCGCGCGTCGATATAGCTCCAGGCATTTCGCTTGCGCGACGGTGGATCAGCCAGAAAGCCGGGGAAGCGCTGATACTCGTGCGGCTCGATGACATTGCCGATGCGCAAGGCGTAGATATCGGCGCCTGAGCGCATGGCAAAGGCGCGGGCGGTCTTCTCGTTGACGACCTTCGACAGGCCGTAGCTGTCCATCGGGTCGACGTCATAGTCTTCCTCGAGCGGGAAGGTCTTGTAATCCTTGTCCCCTTCCGCGAAGCAGACGCCATAGGTGGTTTCGCTCGAGGCGATGATGATCTTGCGGATGCCGAGCTTTGTCGCCGCCTCGATGACATTGTAGGTCGAAACGACATTGGCCTGGAAGGTGACGTTGTCGGGGCGCAACAACAGGGCGGGGATGGCGGCAAAATGCACGACAGCATCCACCGGTGCAGGCCCCTTGCCGGTGGTGAGCCCGCTGCTGTCGAAATGCATCGACAGCGCGTTGAAGGCCTGCCCGCTGTCGGTGAGATCGGTGATCAATGTCCTGACACCGGGATGGGTGAACGGTACCAGATCGAGGTTGAGCACCTCGTGGCCGCGCTCCAGCAGGTAGGGAATAGCATGCCGGCCGGCCTTGCCAGTGCCGCCGGTGAAGATGATGCGCTTGCCTGGTGTATCGGATGCGGACATGCTGAGCCTCCTTTGATGTTTATCGATGCGGTTCGTGTGCCGCCAAAATCAGCGGCCACCCTCGATCTTGCGGTGGCGCTGGCTTATACCGCCCGTTCCATAGGGATATTCCGACATTTCCGGTTTGCTCGCCACATTGAGTTCGGCAATGGTTTCGTCCGTCAGCGTCAGCTTGGCCGCACCGAGATTGTCGGCCAGTTGCTCTCGTGTCCGGGCCCCGAGAATAACCGACGTGACCGCCGGCTGTGCGGCGACCCATGCCAGCGCGACCTGCGCCATGCTCGCCCCAAGCGCTTTTGCGGTATCTTCCACCGCCCCAATCACGTTCCAGGTGATCGGCCTGGCGTTGCGGGCGGCGAACGCTTCCATGCCGCGTTTGGGATTTTCGCCAAGGCGCGTGGCGCCCGCCGGCATCTGGTCGCGCTTGTATTTGCCTGAGAGCCATCCGCCTAGCGGCGACCACGGCAGCAGGCCGATACCGGCGTCGAGCGCGGCCGGCACAAGCTCATGTTCGATGTCGCGGACCAGCAGGCTGTATTGTGGTTGCAGCGTCACGGGTGGCGTGTAGCCATTGGCTTTGGCCAGCCACGCCGCCTTGGTCAGGTGCCAACCCAGTAAGTTGGAGAACCCGTAATAGGCGATCTTGCCGTTGCGGATCGAGTCGTCGAGAAAGCGCAGCCTCTCCTCCAGCGGCGTCAGCGCGTCCCAGGCGTGCATCTGGTAAAGATCAACCTGCTCGACGCCCAGGCGCTTGAGCGAGGCATCGAGCGCTGCCCCAAGATGCTTGCGCGACAGGCCGAGATCGTTCGGTCCTGCGCCCATGGGGAAACGACCCTTGGTGGCGATCACCAGATCCTTGGCGATTCCTGGCTTGCTCTTGAGCCAGCGGCCGATGATTTCCTCTGACACGCCGGCGCTGTAGACGTCGGCCGTATCGATGAAATTGCCGCCGGCCTCGACATAATCATCCATAAGCGCGAACGATGTAGCTTCGTCGGACTCGTGTCCAAAAGTCATGGTGCCGAGGCAATAGGCCGAGACGACGGCGCCGCTATTGCCGAGCTTGCGATAGTCCATGGTCTTGCTCCTTCAGGGATCTCAATCGGGCCTGTCGCGCCGCGGGCCGATGCTATCGTCTCTCCTCAGGCGGCCTTTGATTGAGCTCGCCAGAGGTCGATCCCGCCCTCGGTTGCGTACCTGTCGATTTTGTGGAGTTCCTCGGTATTGAATTCGAGCTTCTCCAAAGCGCCGAGGGAATCATCGAGTTGGGCCACGTTGCGCGCGCCTACCAGCGCGCTCGTTACGCGTGAATCTCGCAAGGTCCACGCGATCGCCATCTGGGCAAGTGTCTGCCCGCGGTCGCTTGCGATCGCGTTCAGTCCGCGGACACGCTCTATGTTCGCATCACTCAGCAACTTTGTGTCGAACGAGCCACCACGCGCTGCACGCGCGCCGTCCGGGACGCCATTCAGATACTTTGATGTCAACAACCCCTGAGCCAACGGCGAAAATGCGATACAGCCGGCACCAAGCTCTTCCAGCGTATCGAGCAACCCATCCTCAATCCAGCGGTTCAGCATGGAGTAGGAGGGTTGGTGGATAAGCAGGGGAATTCCTTCCGCGCGCAGGGCACGCTCGGCTTCCCGAGTGCGATCTGGCCCATAAGATGAAATTCCGACGTAGAGCGCCTTGCCTTGCCGCACCATCTGCACGAGCGCGGCGATGGTTTCCTCGAGCGGAACATCCAATGTCGGGCGGTGGGAATAGAAGATATCGACATATTCGACACCCATTCGCTTCAGGCTCTGTTCGAGCGATGCAAGCAGGTGCTTGCGGGATCCACCCGCCCCATAAGGACCCGGCCACATATCCCAACCGGCTTTCGAGGAGATGATCATCTCGTCGCGGTGGCTCGAAAAGTCCTTTTTGAGGACCAGTCCGAAATTCTCTTCCGCCGACCCGTAAGGCGGACCATAATTGTTCGCCAGGTCGAAATGAGTGACTCCCTTGTCGAAGGCACGCCGGATCACCGAGCGGCCGGTCTCGAAGACATCTTGACCACCGAAGTTCTGCCACAGGCCCAACGAAATCGGCGGGAGCTTCAGCCCCGACCGACCACAGCGGCGATAGGCAATCGCGTCGTATCTCTTGGCATCTGCAACGTACATTCAAGCCTCGTATTTTGCCTTACATGCGCCATTCCGGCCCATCGGCCGCGCAGCATCTGACGGATTGAATAGCATCGTCGATTAATGAATCAATGGGGGAGAGGTAATCGGATCAATGAGCTGTGCTCATTGATGACCATTTTTGATCGTCACGCATGGTCCGACCTCCGCAAAGTTCATTTAAGCGGATTGATATCGCGTATCACCTGTATGAGGGCACTGATCCCGAACGGCAGTTGCCGGCGACTCGAATAGTACAGGGACAATGGTGGGCCGATTGAAGACCATTGCGGCAGTGCCACTTCCAGCCGTCCTGCCGCAAGGTGAGGGCCAGCGAGCTTTTCCAGGCAATAAAACAGACCAATACCGTCGATCGCAGCATTGATGGCGAAAGCCGACTCACTTGATATGAGTGAGCCAGGAACGTCGATCTCGCGCCGATCGTCGCCCTGCTCGAATTCCCATTTGTAAATCTGCCCTCGCCCCGTGCGGATGCGGATACATTGATGGAAATGAAGGTCGTCAGGCGATTCCAGCCGACCGTGGCGCTCGAAGTAGGCCGGTGCACCGACGACCACCCACTTGAGTGGTGGCGTCAATGGAATGGCGATCATGTCCTCCGGTATCGTGCCGCCATATCTGAGACCTGCGTCGAAGCCTTCCGCAGTCACGTCGACGAAGTGATCGTCGACCGCAATCTCCAATTCGATGTTGGGAAAGCGCTGCAGGAAGATCGGCAATGCCGGGCGCAAAAGCAAAATCGACGCATCGCGCAGTACGTTCAACCGCACACTCCCGGCAGTCCCTTCGTGGTGCCCGTGCAGTTCTTCCAGGCCGGAATTGATAAGATCGAGGCCAGCACTCACTTTTTCGGCAAGCGCGCTTCCTGCTGCTGTTGGAGCAACACTTCGGCTTGTCCGGTTTAGCAGCCTTACACCAAGTCGCTCTTCAAGCGCTTTCACCCGGTGGCTGAGTGCTGATGCGGTTACGCCGAGATTGTCCGCCGCCTTTCTAAAACTCCGATACTGTACGATGAGCAGGAATATCGAAAGATCGTACACTTCAGCGCGACTGAGCGACATAACAACTCCCATTATCGAGATCGCCACGGCTTGGGCGTGGTGCAAACAAAAACCTGCCGATGAGGCACTAAGCAGACGACATCGAAATCCTCACGATTGATCCACCATGCCACACAAAAATAACGCCGCCACCCGCTGTCGGATTGGGAGACGTGGAAACTCGTCGACCGCGCCTTTCTGGAGATTGGCATCGAGCGTCGCACAGTCTTCGAGGTCAGCGACCTTGAAACGCTCCTGGAACTGGTTGCCCGCGATCCCGCGATAGCCCTTGTTCCGGAAGCCATCGCCGAAGCACGGCCTATACGCTCAGCATCAACACGATCGCACAAACTGCCGGATATGGCTCATCCCTCTGCCAGGGAAGAACTCGCTCCGGCTCGATGTCCAATCCTCGACCCGCTGTGGCACTGACGCTGAATTGAATAGCGGAGCATATCCCTGTTTCGGTCCACCGTTTCTCAGCGGAATGGATCAGAGATGCCGCAATCTGCGCGCGTCTGCACCGTTTGCAGGAGGTACCATGCGGTTTAAAGGCAAAGACGTTCTCGTGACCGGCGGGAATTCAGGGATAGGCCGCGAGATCGTCCACTATTTCCTGAAAGAGGGAGCCCGGGTGGCGTTCGCAGGTCGCGATCTCGAAAAGGGCCGCGCCGTTGAAGCGGAAGCAAAGGCGATTAAAGGCGAAGCCCGCTTTTTCCCGTGCGATCTGTCGGAGGAACGTCAAGTCGAGGATCTGATCGGCCAAATCGGCCATTGGGGACGGCTGCGGGTTGTTGTCAACAACGCAGGCGCCGGTTCGCGCCGGAGCGGCGTCGAACCAGGCGATCGCCCTGGAGCGAGATGGGACAAGATGCGCGGCGCCAACCTGGACTCCACCTACTTTGTAGCTTCCTACGCCTTGCCGGTGATGCGGGATTCCGGCGGCGGTGCGATTGTCAACATATCGTCCACGGCCACGTTGCACGGCAATTGGGGCCTGTACTGCGTCGCCAAGGCGGCCGTTGAGGCGCTCACACGATCGTTGGCCATCGAAGGTGCGCCGCATAGGATCCGGGCGAATTGCGTCAGTCCTGGCTGGATTGCCACCGAAACCGATGCAGCGGCGCCCGCATCTGGTGCCGGCGACTGGGCTGTGGCGCCAAGCGCGTTCGGCCGGATGGGCACACCGGCCGAAATCGCCGCGGCTGTCGGGTTCCTGGCGAGCGATGAGGCTTCGTTCATCACCGGCCAAACCTTGATTGCCGACGGGGGCCTGTCGATCCTGGATTACACCTCGCTGTCGCTTCTCGAGCAGCGCGGCTCAGTCCTGTTCTCGGGCATGGTCGGCGACACTCCGTGAAGCAGGTCTCAAACTGACCCGAAGATCACACGCCTAACAGCTTGCAACAGTGGAATTGACGCTGGCTCATTTCGCCGGTCAGCCGACCTGAGCTGGTTAAGTGGGCCTCATGGACCTGCGCTCAGTCCACTGCGCTCCGCTTCGTGGCTGTTGGGGGGATCATACGGAACGATACGGAAAGACTTCTGATTTTGGCCAATTGATACATCCTCCGGGCCCACCAAATCCATCGCTTAAGTGTCCTGCCAATGATGGATGGGACGGACTGAGGTCGAAAAGCCAATAAAAATCAAGGGTTAAGGAGACTTCAATTCGCGATGCAGTACCAAATGCAGTACCGCAGATGTTAGCGAATCGCCGTTCCCTGTTTCCACGGGTTGCACGGAATCAGGCGGGACCGACCGTGCGAATGGGATCTCAAGTGGGATGGTTGTGGAGCCACCAGCAAAAAAGTGTCCGAGCCGCGTCAGCGGCTTACTGCTGAGGGTGCCAGTCCAGCTATACAGCCTGTTCCAAGGACTTTCCCTTAGGCGGTTCTTTGACTTGCATCGCTTGAGTGGAGCGGCAGACGACCAGGTCTTTGCGATCCCAACGTTCGAGTTCCTCCAGAGGGTAGGGAACCGCTTTGCCTACCTTGATGAAGGAGGGGTTATGTCAACTGATCCATGCCGATCCGACGAATCTATAGCGCAAGGGTGCTGACTCTCGGAATGGCTGCCGTTAGTTCCTGCCGACTGCCGCGCCGATCTGCACACTGCCGTTGACGTGAAAATTTGCAAAACAGGCGGCAGCGATCATTGGGATCGCGCCACCTCTTAGTCGTTTTCTCGGGCCAGCAGGACTCGCCCATCCCATTCTGCACCCGCCATTCCCATGGTCCGTAAGACGAGCCGTCCTCCGCCGACCGCTCCGGCCAGGACTTGCCTCGGTGCATTCACGTCGGGCTGCGTCGATACCAGCGTGAGGAGTGCGAGGGGATGATAAAGACTCTCCTCGACGACCGACCCGATCCAGATCGGTGAGTTCTGTCGTTCGTGAGCTCGATATCGACCGCCCACACTCGCAGCACGAGGCGTGAACCGGCAGACGTGGCCGCGCTGCTTGGCCGAACAAGAGTCAGGCTCGGAAATCGCCCGCCTGAGAGAGAGGGAACTACGGGAGATTTGATGGACCAACTGATCTCGTGAGCCACGCGAGAGTGGTGCCGGATCCCCAAGCTGTCGATGTTTGCCAACCCTTTGGCAGCAAGGCGTCTTGCAAGCTTTGCAGACTACCGGCCCACTGGAACGTCAGCGGCTCGGCCATCGCGCGCGATGAGGAAGGCGAGGAACCCGTAAAGCACCATATTGATAGTGCTGTGGCCACTGGGGAAAGAAAATGTGCTCCAGCCGGAGTAGAGCAGCTCCCCGGGTCGAGCCCGATGGAGAGCCACTTTGATGGCGGTGTTGAGCGCCGAGGCGCCGGCGATAGCGACAAACCAGTAGATGGCCGTGTGCCATGCGCGCTTCCATGCAAGCCACACGAAGACGGTGACAGTGACCATGATTACCACGGTGGTGTCGCCGAGTTCGGTGACGGCAATCATCATTGCATCGCCGGGTGCGGTGCGAAGATCCTGGAGGGCGCGGTAAATCGCGCCGTCGGCAAGCACCAGCGGGTCACCACTGAGGACGTCTTCAAGGACCCCGAAGAATAGCCACGCCGCGCCGACGAGAAGGACGGTCAATAGGGCGAGAACCCGCGCTTCGGGCCGTGAAGGATCGAGCAGGCTGGCGAGACAGCGACGCAGCCAGGTGTCGCGGGTGTCGGCCCAATTCCGCAACCGTTCCACACTGACGATAAGGAGCGGAACACCGCGGCGCAGCGTCCAGCGTACGATATGCAGGACCACCCAGCCCGTCACAACCAGAACGACCAGCAGGATCGCGAGTGGCTTTGCGGCCGCACCGAGAATGCTGAAAGTCGCGCCAACGAGAACGCCCGGCAGGATATGCGACGGAGCCCAGACGAGCGCCGACGCGATATTGACGGTGTAAAAACCGGCCGACGGACATTCCCAGCATGCCTGCCAGGAGCGGAACGAAAGCGCGGACGCCGGGCGCGAAGCGCGCGAGAAAGACACTTTTGTCGCCATGGCGCGTGAAAAAGGTCTCGCTACGCTGGATCAGGTGGGGTGCCTGTTCAATGGCCAGAGGCCAAGAATCTCGCGATGATACCGATGGCCGAGCCAGAAAGACAGACCATCACCAGCGATGGCGCCCAATGTTGCGGCGCCTAGCAACGGCCAGAGAACCAGCACGCCGCTCGGCACCAGGCTGCTGAGCGCTAGGATCACGGCCGTGCCGGGGACGACGACCCCGATGATGGGGATTGACTCCGAAAGCGCCAGAAGAAACACGGCGAGATAGGCGACATGCGGATGCGCTGTCAGGAACTCAACCATGGATGAGATCACAGACGAGACCATCGCGCGGCGCCCTAGAGAATACTGGTGATGAGACGGTCGATCCGCGTGTCTTCGCGATAGGCCGCGCGGACGATGACGGCGGCAGCGATCCCGGTGAGCGCCCCGCCCAGAACATCGCTGGCGTAATGGGTTCCGATGTAGACGCGCGAAAAGGTGACAACCGCAGCGGCGGCGAGGAATCCGAGCCCGACGCGTCGCATGCCATGCAGAAGGAACGCCGCCGCGATAGCAAAGGTCGCGGTCGCATGGTCAGAGGGAAATGAGGGATCGGCGCTGGATGAAATCAGGCGATGCGTGACGCCGTCGTCATACGGTCGAACCCGGTGAACAAACAGCAAGATGATCTGATTGAGGGCGAGACCCAGAAGGAACGACAGCCCTGCCACGACAAGGACGTGGCGGGTGTGAGGCCGGTCGGTTCGCCGCCACCACTGTACCGCGACAGATAGCACCAGAAGCGGCACGCCGATCGCGGAAATCCAGATCATCAGGAGGTCTACGGCTCCGCTGTGTTCTGACAACGCGTTGATAGCATGGGTTATTGCGGCGTCGAGTTCATACATAGGCAACTCCTTGGATTCGGCCTCCAGTGTTGATGCATGTGCTGGGCTTGGTGGCGATCGATGAGTAAGGACCAGCGGGCTGTTATCGAGGGGTCAAGCATCTGCCCGCTCTCTCAGTCGCCCGCGAATGACAAACAATCCTGCGAGGGTCAGCAGCGTGAAGACAGCGCCCGCGGGGAACGTGCCCTGCGGGCCGGCCATGTCCCACAGCGCGCCAGCGACGACGCTGGCGACGAGCAGCGCGATACCGGTCACCAGATTGAACATGCCGAAAGCGGTCCCGCGCAGCTCGGCCGGCGCGGTCTCGGCGATCAGGGTTGCCAGCAAGCCTTGCGTGAAACCCATATGGAGGCCCCAGAACACGACACCGATGCCGACCCAGACAAGATCGGACGCGAAGGAAAGCGTGAGATCGGCCGCGAGCAGAAGGCCGAGGCCGAGGGCCAGAAGGGTCAGGCGATTGACGCGATCGGACAAAATCCCGATCGGATAGGCCGAGAGCGAATAAGCAAGGCTCATGATCACCAGGACGATCGGGATCAACACCAGCGGCAGGCCGATCGATTGCGCCCGCAAGATGAGAAAGGCTTCGCTAAAACGGGCAAGCGTGAAGACCGCGGCGACCGCCACGACCCACCAATAGGTCGCGCCCAGACGGCGCAGTTCATCGCGGTGCAGCGGCATACGGACACGGCGCTGCTCCTTCGGCCGCTCCGGTTCCTTCACCGCAATCAGGATCAACCCGACGGCCAGGAATGCCGGAATGACCGCGATCCAGAACACAGCCTGAAAATAATCTGCGGTCAGCCACATCAGGCCGATAGCGAGAAGCGGTCCAAGAAAGGCGCCGATCGTATCGAGCGACTGGCGCAAGTCGAAGCTTGCGCCGCGCAGATGCGGCGGGGCGATGTCGGCAACGAGGGCGTCGCGCGGCGCCCCGCGAATGCCCTTGCCGACGCGATCGATAAAGCGGGCGGCTATGAGCCATTCGATCGAGGACGCCAGGGGAAAGATCGGCTTGGTTAGGACCGCCAGGCCATGGCCAAGCGCAGCCAGGAATTTGCGTTTACCGAGCCAATCGCTGAGCGCACCGGAGAAAAGCTTGGTGATCGAGGCGGTGGCCTCGGCGATGCCTTCGATCAGCCCGACAGTCAGAGCCGAGGTGCCGAGCACTGTCACCATATAGATGGGCAAGAGCGCGTGGATCATCTCCGACGAGATGTCCATGAGCATCGAGACGAAGCCGAGGACCCAAACACCGGCAGGAACGCCCTGCCGGGCTCCTGGGGAACCGACGATCTCGGTTGTCACAACGCCTGTTCCGTCGCCCGCGTCGCCCATCTCAGCGGTTCTCGTCGTGGGCGTCGAAGACCCGTTGCGCGTAACCGTCGAGCAAGACCTCACAAGCGCGCAGTCGCTCAGCAGCCTCCTCGGCCAAGGTCGCACCATAGAAATCGAGCTTCTTGATCTTCTCCAGCCAACCCTGGAGCTTCTTCAGGTCGGTGTCTTCCTCTTCGAGCTCGGCATAGGTGAACTTGTTGATCGCGATCTCCTTGGCGATCTCTTTCTCGAAATCGGCACACCGTCCAAGGAACTCGCGATACTGCTCGTCCCGGTCGGCCTTGAAGCGGGCGACGACCTTGTCCTCCTGGGCACGATCGAGAGCGACGGTCTCCAGGATGACGGACTCGCCGCCCATCCCGGAAACGTCGTTCTCCAGCATCTTCAGCCGCCGGACGTGATCGTCTGTCTTCGGCAGCAGGCAGACGCCGTTCTGCAGATAGATAGCACCCATGCCCTTCAGCCGACGCCACAACGCAATGCGCTTGGTGGCCGGTTCGGGCGGCACTTTATAGGTCAGAAGAAGCCAGGATGGAGCAACCATGGATTCATCATAATGCAACGACCGTTACAAATCATCCCCAACGAATGACGTTCGGCTGTCAGGAGGGGGTTGTGCGTGAACAGCCAACTGCCCGGCTGATTCAGTCGCGCTTGATATCATAGGGGGGTATACTATACCTTCAGAAAGGAGATCTGCATGTCGCATACGACCCGCGAGAAGATGAAATTACTGAACCGCGTGCGGCGCATCCGCGGCCAGATGGAAGCCGTCGAGCGGGCGCTCGAGGACGAAAAGGGTTGCGCCGACGTGCTGCAACTGATTGCCGGCGTTCGCGGCGCCATCAACGGCCTGATGGCCGAGGTGGTCGAAGATCACATTCTTCTCCACGTGGCCGACCACGAGCTGGCCCAGGAGCAACGTAACGAAGGCGCCGCCGAACTCATCGATGTCGTGCGCGCCTACCTAAAATAGAACGGAGTTTGTCATCATGGCCGTCCAAGACGCCGCCCATTGCCGAACGCTGGCGGATACCGCCGAAGCTAGCACCACCGCTCCGGCCGCTCACGATCACAATCATGACGGTCACGACCATGATCACGACGATCATGAGCACGGGCGCGATCACGAGCATCCCTTCGAATGGTCGGAGGCCGTGCGCATCGGTCTTGTCGCAATCGCCGCAGCGGCCGTGTGGTTCCGGGTCTGGGAACCATATCCGGCGATCAGCGTGATCGGCATCGTCGGCCTTCTGATTGGTGGCTGGCCGATCCTGAAGGAGGCCTTCGAGAACATTCTTGAACGCCGCATGACCATGGAACTGTCGATGACGATCGCGATCGTCGCGGCGGCGGCCATCGGCGAATTCTTCACCGCGCTCGTCATCACCTTGTTCGTTCTCGTCGCCGAGGTTCTGGAAGGTCTGACCGTCGGCCGTGGCCGCAAAGCGATCCGCGACTTGCTTGAATTCCTGCCGCGCGAGGTGTCTGTTCGCCGGGCCGGTTCGATCAAGTCCGTTTCGGCGGAGGAGCTATCGGTCGGCGATGCCATCCTGGTCGCGCCAGGCGGCCGCATCCCCGTCGACGGAGCCGTACTCTCGGGCCATTCCTTCGTTGATGAATCCCGCATTACCGGCGAATCCATGCCGGTCGAGAAGACGGCTGGCACCCAGGCCTTTGCTGGCTCTATCAACCAATCCGGTGCGCTGGAGGTTAGCGCCGAGCGGATTGGTCGCGACACGAGTTACGGCAAGATCATCGAAGCGGTCGAACGGGCCGAGAAATCCCGCGCGCCCGTCCAGCGTCTCGCTGATCGCCTGGCCGGCTATCTCGTCTATTTTGCGCTTGGCGCAGCCATCCTGACATTTTTGATCACACGCGATATTTACGCGACGATCTCAGTCATCATCGTCGCGGGCGCCTGCGGCATCGCGGCCGGCACGCCGCTCGCTATTCTCGGCGGCATCGGCCGCTCAGCCCGGCTCGGCGCCATTGTCAAAGGCGGCGTGCATCTGGAGACCCTGGGCCATGTCGACACGGTGGTGCTTGACAAGACGGGAACGCTGACTTTCGGGCGTCCAGAGGTGCAGCAGGTCGTACCCGTGGACGGCATCACTGCGGATGCGCTTCTCGACGCCGCGGCCGCGGCCGAGCTGCGCTCCGAGCATCCGCTCGGCAAGGCGATCGTCACCTATGCCCGCAGCCAAGGCCGCAATGTGATCGAGCCAGCGAGTTTCGCCTATACACCGGGCCGGGGAATCGCCGCCAAGGTCGATGACACCACCATTCTGGTCGGCAATCAGGCTTGGATGGCTGACAACGGAATCGACTCGTCGGTCGCCCGTCACCAGGGTACGGATGCAGGTTCGGAAGTGCTCGTGGCCCTAGACGGGCGCCTGCTTGGCTCGATTGCGGTGGCTGACACGGTCCGGCCTGAAGCCAATCGGGCCATTGAAGCCTTGCATCGGATGGGGATCAAAACGATCCTGCTCACCGGGGACGCGCGCCGTGTCGCTGTCGCCGTTGGCGGGGCGCTGGGTATTCAAGACATCGAGGCGGAACTGCTTCCGGAGGACAAGCTGGCGCGTGTCCAGGCGCTGGTCGCGCAAAAACGCATCGTCGCCATGGTCGGCGACGGTGTGAACGATGCCCCTGCATTGGCGCAAGCCAATGTCGGCGTCGCCATGGGCTCTGGCACCGATGTGGCCCAGGAGAGTGCCGACATCGTGCTGCTTGGCAACGATCTTGAGCGCTTCGTCAAGACGCTCGTGGTCGCCAGACGCACGCGCGGCATCATCTGGCAGAACTTCGCCGGCACCATCGGCGTCGACATGATCGGTATCGTGCTGGCCGCCCTCGGTTTCCTCAATCCGCTGCTTGCGGCCGGCATCCATGTCGTCTCGGAACTGGTGTTCATTCTCAACTCGGCCCGTCTGCTGCCGACGCCCGAGAAGACGGTCGCGGCGCCATCCGAACTCAAGCCTGAACCTGGCGAGGTTTGAGTGATGGCTCTGGAATCGCCATGTCTCGATGTCTGCAGGTTCGACCGCAAGGCCGACCTGTGTGCCGGGTGCTTCCGCACCACGGCTGAGATTCGCCAATGGCGGAAGTTCACCGATCACAAGCGTTGCCAGATCCTGGCCGAACGTCGGCGGCGCCAGGCCAAGCTGGCCGCGCGCAAGACGTCCCTTTGACGACGCGTTCACACATGGCGACGCCAAAGACAATACGTTGCAAATGGGAGAGCGGGGAAATCACTCTTGGCAGGGACGAGGCGGGAAGCGGCTCCTCCATCGTCCTCTTGCCGGCCCTGAGCTCGATCTCGACGCGTGCGGAGATGCGACCTCTCCTCAATCTGCTCGCGCCGGAGTTCCGGGCCAGCAGCGTCGACTGGCCCGGGTTCGGCGACCGGGTGCGATCGAGAGACGATTGGTCGCCGGAAATCCTCTCGGCGTTTCTCAACTGGTTTTTTTTGAGCGAGATCGTATCGCCGCCCCATGCGGTCATCGCCGCTGGCCATGCTGCGACTTACGCCCTTCACCAAGCCGCCTATAAGCCCGGCACGATCAGCCGCCTCGTTCTGATCGCGCCTACTTGGCGAGGGCCGTTGCCGACGATGATGGGCGGCCAAGGCCCTTGGTTCGCCCGTATCCGTGCCGCTATCGACAACCCCGTCACCGGCCCACTGTTTTACCGCCTCAATGTCAGCCGGCTCATCATAGGGAAAATGGCGCGCGAGCATGTCTATAGCGATCCCAATTGGCTGGGCGGCGATCGCCTTGCCGCCAAGATCGCCGTCGCCCGCGCTCCGGGCGCGCGACATGCTTCGGTTCGCTTTGTCAGCGGCGGTCTCGACCGGGTCGACAGTCGCGGGGCCTCCCTCGATCTCGCCCGGCGCTCGGATGTGCCCATCCTCGTCGTCTATGGCGATGAGACTCCCCGGAAGTCACGCACCGAGATGGACGCGCTGGCCGAACTTCCTAATGTCCAGGTCAAACGGTTGGCGAAGGGCAAGCTGGCGATCCACGAGGAATGTCCTAACGCGGTCGCCGCTGCGGTGCAGTCATTCCTGAGCTGACAGTTCGGGAGGTGCGGTGCCTAAAACGCCACCTTCGCAATCGATGCCTCTCCGAGAACGGAATGAACATCATGCAAAAAGAAATGAACATCATGCAAAAAGAAAAAGAACGCGTCGCCCTGGTTTCGATGCTGTCGAGCGCTGTCCTGGCCATCGGAAAATTCGTGATCGGGTCTCTGACCGGCAGTATCGGCCTGATTTCCGAGGGCGTTCATTCATCGTCCGATTTCGTTGCAACGCTAATCACCTGGTGCGCGGTTCGTGTCAGCGATAAGCCGGCGGATGACGACCACCATTTCGGCCATGGCAAGATGGAGAGCATGGCTGCGCTCTTTGAAGTTTTGCTGCTCTTCGGCGCAGCGGGATGGATTGCCTTGGAGGCGGGAAGGCGTCTGTTGGGCGAGCCGCAGGTCATTGAGGCCGCCCCGATTGCCATCGCTGTCCTGGTGGTGTCGATCATTGTCGATTTCTGGCGGGTCCGAGCACTGCGCAAGGTTGCCAAAGCCACGGGCAGTCCGGCGCTGGAGGCGGACGCCCTGCATTTCCTGTCCGACATGCTCGCATCCGGCGTGGTTTTGATTGGGATGGTCTTCGTTACCTTCGGGTACATGTCGGCGGATGCCATCGCGGCACTGATCGTTGCCTGCTTCATTCTGACGGCGGCGGTAAAGCTCGGGCGGCGATCTTTTGATGCCTTGGTCGATACGGCACCGGACGGCGCCGGCAGCGTCCTTTCGTCGATGCTTGGTGACATTCCGGACGTCCTCGCCGTCGAGCGCGTCCGGGTGCGCACGGCAGGCGCAATCCTCTTTGTTGAGCTCGCCATCGCTGTCAGCCGGACGCTGCCGCTTGGGCGGGTGGCGGCGGTCAAAGCTGACATCATCAACGCTGTGCAACGAGAGTTTCGGAACGCTGAAGTGACCGTGATTGCCGAACCACGTTCCGCCAATGATGAGACCATCGAAGCGCGTATCCGGGTGATCGCGGCCAATCGCGGCGTCGCGATGCATCGCTTGACCATTCAGCGCGTAGAGAAGCAGCTTTCAGTCAGTCTCGATATTGAGGTGAAGGCCGAACTCAGCATCGATAAAGCGCACTCGATCGCCAGTGGTCTGGAGGCCGCACTCCGTGATGAACTAGGACCGGAGACAGAAATTGATACGCATATCGAACCGATGGCAGCGAACTGGCTCGAGGGGAGGGATGTTTCCGATGATCAGCACCGCGCTCTGGAGTTGGCCCTCGCGATCGCGGCGCAACAATCAGACGCCCTCCAGGATGTTCATGACGTTCGGATTCGGGCAACCGAGCTTGGCCTTATTGTGAACTTCCATTGCCACGTGCCCGCCGACATGCCGGTTATGGAAGCTCATCGAACTGTTGACGAGGTAGAAAGGCGGATTCGCTCGGACCATCCAGCAGTCGCGCGCGTCATCGGTCATGCCGAACCTGCGCTATAGCTGTGGGGCCTACAGCTAAGCATCGGGCGAGATTTCGCTGAGCTGAACCGTCAGAATAAGCGTGACCGCCGTAAGTAAACTGACCAGAATACCATCGCTCGGTCGAAGGTCGTACAATCGCTCACCCATCTCCATTCAAATGCCTTTGCCCAACTCGATTTCGACGTCGCGTTGAAATTTCGTCTAGCGCAGTGTTGGACATTGCCAACCCGCGACGGGGGCGGAACCAGCTGCGCGGTGCTGGGATGCCTATGGCATATTCGCCCGGAACTGGTACTGCGTCACCCCTGACTTGCTCGATGGCGGCCACGGCAGCTTTGGCCTGCCGCCCGCCACATCGATGATCGGTTTCCTCGAAAGGCGTTGACTGACAGACAGCGAGTCGTTGGGCTTGCCCGCTCTGGCCAACCTTCGCAGACCCGATTTACGATCCTGACCGGGTTGCAATAGGTCGAATCAACCGAAAGCTTGGCTGGCCACGGCGAACTGTTTCATGATCCAGCTGCATGGCGAAACTCGACCTCGAACCATCCGCGTCACGGGACCCCAATCGGCAAGGCCTTGCCCCTCCAGCCAGGGAACAGGACCGGTCTGAGCGCCCTCGATGTCAATTCTGACAAATCCTTTCGCGGTCGAAATCAGCGACGCGATCAGGCCTTTTGCCTGGACTTCCGACGAGGCGGCGACGGGGCCGATCAGTTCGCCGCGGCCGAAATTTCGGCGGAACCCGTAACCCATGATGCGGCCAGCATCCATAACGATGATGCCGCTGCCATCCTGAAGGAGGCGTTCCAGCAACTGGGTTCGCTCGAGACCGGTCGCCTCTTTTTCGACTGCGCGCAAGGCAGCCAGGCGCAACCGTGGGCGCCGCCGAAGAGACCTGGGAATTCAGCGATTTGAAAGGTCGAGTCTATTCCGGCTCAGGGCATCTCATGGGCACGCTTCGAATGGCTAAGGATTCGAAGTTGGTGTCGTCGATTCGAACTGCCGCTCGTTCGATCACAGCAACCTCTTTGTCGCGGGCGCCGGTGTCTTCTCGACGGGCGCGCCGACCAATCCGACGGTCACCATTGCGACGCTGGCACTTCGGACTGCAAAGGCGATCGAACAGCGGCTTGCGAGTGGATAGGTCGATTTGATCGCCCTTTAACTTCAATCGTGCCACATTGTCTTCTTCGCTCAGCTGCACCGATCAGTCAGCCGGAGTTACGGTGAAGTCATCAAATACACGTGACTGTCGCCCTTCGACCACAAGCCAACACGCCCGGTCACCGCTTCAGGCAGTGTGTCCTGGAGGTAGAGCTTGCTGTCGACATAGCCTTCGACCTTGGTGCCCGCAATACGTACCTTCAGCTGGTGCCATTCATGGGTTGGGGTTGGGGTATTCTTGACCCAGGTCACCGACGAGCGTTTCCCCTTCTCGAACTTCCATAGGACAAGATTGTTCTCCAGAGGATTGGCGCGAATCGTGAGATAGTCGCCATTGGGCTTCAGGTTGAACAATATCCTTGCGCCCTGGTCGATACGGCCGCTGATGCCTTCGAAGCGGACGGTGATTTCTCCATCGCGGAAATCCGACACGCCCTCAAGAACCGCATAGGGGAAGTATGCATAGGCCTGGACGCGGTCGAGAAACTCCGCATACCGCTCCCCATAGAGCGCCCGCGCCTTGTCGGCGAGGGCAAGATGGAAAAGTCCTTACTGTCGGGAGTGATCCCGCCGGTTAACAAACGCGACATCGAGGCGATCATTACGGCAGTAAAGGCCGCGGCGTGAGCCTGCAATTACGGCGTTGTGCACACCCTTGGGACGACCCTCGCACAGGGCCGCGCAGCCCGTTGCTAGTTGTCCGTGGTCGCCTTCCTGCTGATTTGCCAGATCCGCGTTAATCCTCTCAATTTAACATAATGAATATTGTCGACCTAGCTGATATCATTGTATAAATGTCAAGTTCCATAAGATAGATTATGCGACTTTCACCAGTAAAAGTAAATATTTCTCAGTTATTCCAAGTATGCATGGCTCGCGTCTCAACCTCTTTGACAGTTCCATGGAGAATCCATATCAAGTGTTGTGACAGTCACTCCCACTCTAAGTATCGATGCGACGGATCTATATTACTTACTATCACCTCATCGCCCGATAAACCTGGACGGAACACTCTGAACGCTTCTGTAACGCCGACGTCCGGCGCCCCGGTCAGACCATATCGCCCTTTGCTCGCCTGCCCTCTCGGCGCACTCACTTGTGCGGCATGCAATAGACTCCCTCGGATTCCATCAGTACCGCGCCACCCTTCAACTCGCTCAGTGCGCCGACCCACGCTTCCGAATACGTGCGGCTGGCATCCACGGCCGTCAGCCATAGAACCCGGTTGTCGGCCAGTTCGACTTTAACTTCCTGCTGCAAAGGGCTTGCCTGCACAGTCTGTTGATAGTGGCGTTTGATCCTGACATTGCTGGCCGGGAACTCAGCTTCGTTGCTGCCGTAGTTCAGCACAAATCCGGTGTGGCCCTCAGCCACCGAGCAACTGCCATCACGCTCACACACGATTTTGGCAGCGGTCTTGCAGTCCCATTTCAGTGAAGCGGGCCACATCGGATTGTCCACGCTTGATCGCGGCCTGTCGCTCTGACCAGCCGCCGTCAACACTGCGCCTGTGTTCATAATCATAGTGGACAGGAGAAGCGCCTTGAACACTACAAACCTCCCTGAATTGTGGTCCTCACAGTCCTCGTCCTGCGTGATGGCTTGGCTTATGGCATGTTGGGATTGAACCAGCTTTTCTGGCGCATGCCGTTCGCGTCGTCATACTCGATAAACCAGGGCTCTCCGCGTATCGGTCGAGCGATGGTGTAGTAGGTTGGGCCATTACCCAGGGAATGCCCTTTGTCGTTGCCACTTGTCTGGATTTTTGCCGTCACCACCTTACCTTCGATTTCGATTTGGACCTGTCGTGATCCGTCTCCATCACGTCCGCCGAGGCCGCTGTTTTTGAGAACGACGGTAACGTGAGTCTGTCGGAGCTGATGCGGCAGATGTTCCGTTCTTGCCCCATTCCGGGCCGGTCGGAGTTGGCACCAACTGCTTGCCAGCCAAGCGGACAATCCTCATACTTCTCAAATTTCGCGGCGCTGGAGTTGGCTTGCGGACAGGTCGGCCAGTTAAAACCCGGGGCTTCCATCGCCGCAATCAACTTGTAGATTGGCGGGTGGCAAGAAGGAGTGCCTGCCAATCACCGGACAGACAGAGGAGCACCTGACAGCCCCATTCCGATGCCTGTGATTGGGATGGGAGAGCCGCGGCGCCCGCGACGGCGGCGGCACTCACCAAGAAATGTTTCAGCATGGTCATAGCCTTTTCCTCGTTGCGATTTTGACACTTTACTATGGATCACTCGCTCGAAAAAGGACAAATCAAAAAGGCAGGTTTGTGCGATTACATCGATTTATGAAACGAGACGATGCGGGCGCGGTCGACAACCCCTTGCGCGTCAACATTGCGACCGTGCTGGAGCGGCAGAGAGCCAAGCGTGGCCTATCCCATATGCACATGGCCGAGCTGTTCCGCACCCCTGAAGGCGAAGGGCTCGCTTACCGAACTTACATCCAGACCGTTCGGCAGAAAAATAATGTCACATTGACGACGCTGCAGATCATGGCAAACGGCCTGCAAGTGTCTGTCGCAGAACTGCTCTCCGGCGGTAAGAAAGTTCCGGAATGGGCTCATCAGCTGGACGAAACTGCGATCCGCAAGCGCCTTGCACGCATCATCGACATGGAGCGGCAACGACGCAATATGCTCCGCTATGAGATGGCGAAGCTGATCGGCGTGGCGGAGGCGACATTCATGAAACTGGAGCGCGCGAGCGGCAACATCAGCGTGGACACGATTGCCGCGATCGCCAAGGCGTTGAAGCTTGATCCACGGACGTTCCTATTTTGGGATAAGGTCCCGCCAACCTGATCTACGTGTTATTGGCTGCAACCGGACGCCCAGGCACGCCTAACAGGGAATTTTCTGGTGAACTGACCGGCCAACGCCACACTCATGCTCGCCGGGCCGACTTGTCAGCACACGACAGAAAGCGCTTCAAGCTCAACCCGGCCCACAAAATGTAAGGCGGCATGGCGAGCGAATAATGACCACAGTTTAATTCCAAAATACTTGGCCTAGCACCGGCATTCTTCAGCCTCCGTATGAATCTCTCCGATAGTTCTGGCAACACCACTTTGTCTCTCTTAGCCAACACAACGTGAAGATCGAGATCAGGCCGTGCCAAACAAAGTTCGTAATTCTCCAAGTTAAGCGGACCCCAGGCCCTTCTGAGATCGGTCAGCTCAATCTCAGGCTCAAGGCTATCACGTATCAGTCGTGTCGCGCGACCCGTCCAAACCATATCCGCTAGACTCCCCGCCGTCAGAAACAGCGAGGCTTTTGACACAGCCGAGTCGTGCGCCGCGACCAGCCCCGCAACCCACGAGCCTAAGCTCATACCGAGAACCGCAATTTCTCGATAGCCTTCGCTTTTCAACCAACGTATGAGTTTTCGCCCATCCAACACTGCCTGCCTTACAGATTGGATCGTTCGACCGAGATTAGGGCTAAGCATATAATCGGCGTGCACGGAGCCGGGACGGCTGCGTTCTAAGTGATAAGGCATAGCAATCTCGACAACCGTGATGCCACGCTGCGAGAAAAAGTTGGCAATCTGACGATTCCGAGCGCTTGCATTCCAATGGTGAAAAATCACCATCGCCTGATCGAACGCCCCGCTTTCTGTGATTTTCGCTGAGACGACATTATTTTGTTCGATATCCGTAGAAATGTCCGATGGAAATTTGAGCCCCCCATCTAGCTTTTCAAAACCCTGATCACTCACGCTTAGTTCATCGAAAAAGGCTGGATCAACTACGGCTTGGTCCGCAAGCGCACAGAAGTCCTCGATACTTGTCATCTTCTTCGCACCTGGAAAGGCGCGTTCCGTGTCAAGGACGAAATCCGTTGGTTTCTTCCCTTCCTCACCGCGAAGGGCCCGGCGTTCGTCCCAACGATCAAGCCAACTATGATACACTCTGATTGTTTCCTAACTTACTCCCTCGCCATCGCCCCAACCCTGGATCGAAGATGCCGTATAGTGCGACTAGCACTGAAATGGCCAGAAGGGTCGAAAAGCCGGCAAACGCGTCGATCAACAAGTAGCTGACAACAAGTAACGTCACGACCGCCGACATCTTCCACAAAGGCGCATGAAATCGACCTCCGACACCTAATCGGATGGAGCCATACAGAAATACAAAACAGGTCGAAATAACGATAAGAAGGCTGCTGTAATGCGTCGGCATACGATAGCGGAACCCGGCGCTCACATGATCGCGACCTTGGAACATCGAAGACATATCGCCGACCAACCACGCCACAATATTCTCACCACTGGACGCCAGATAAGAGCTTTGGACCTTCATCCATGTGGCGACCAGAACCCCCAAAACTGTACACCGAAAAACCCCACGCATCACTGTGAGGCCGACTTCATTGAGCTCTTGCTGATGATCAACATATGAGAGCTTCTTCAATCCGTCTCCGATTTTCCAAAGATCATGAACAACCGTGTAGACCAAAATGAGACCTGCGAAGAAAAGATAAAACACCAGGCACATGTATAGGTAAGCGAGGCCCGTAAAAACGACTGTTTCGGGGACAGATATGACCTCAGGACGCACAAGAGCTATTTTCCCCCAATCCACAGCATAGTTGCCACCGCCCTTCATCAACGGGATCAGGGACACGCCGATCCATTGAAAAAGACCCGCGAACAGCAAGCAAATCAAAAAAACCGACCAATATGTGTACGAGGAAGCGTCAACGTTGCGCAGCCAGGCGTCGTCGCTTTCCACCTCACCGCCTTGCGCTGAGAGCTTTCTGCGCCCCTCACTTTTCCAGAAGACCAGCAACTCTATAACGAAGAAGAAAAACAGCGGTAAGAACACCATAAAATCTAGTGTCCAATTTGCGGCCCAAAGGAATCCAACCTGCTTAACGAGTCCGTCCGTTCGCTCGTAGGTTACGTTGTGGATACCAATGATGTACGACAAAAAGCCGAGGGCGGTCATGCCAGCAAATACCGACGCCGGTAAATTCAGGGGAGATCCGTAACTAAAAAACGCCTCCGATGTCCTCGCCAAACTAAAACGCCGCCTCGGCCCCTTGGCGTCAGTATCCGGTGTCAGCGCTGCCGGGGAGTCTGTCTCGAAGGTCGCGGTCAGTGCCGCATCTGGAATCTCCTGTGCAACGCTGCTTCCAGCTCTCTTCCATTCTCGTCTCTTGGCCGATAGCCGCGATTGCGCCGCACTAAGCTCCATCTGCCATTCGCTAGTTGCGACCGGATCATCACATCCAAAAATCCTCGCCAGCCAACGAATGTTGGCAGTGCTAATTCCCTTCTCGTTCTCTTGAAACCAAAGCTGCACCGTTCGCAGATCGACCCCAACCTGGTTGGAATCAATCTGTGAAATCGCCTCTGCGAGAAGCTCGGGCGTCCATGGGCCTGCAGGAAACCCGTCTTTGCCCAAAGGCCGACCCGCACCCGCCGCGGCCAGTCGTTTGAATAATTCTTTGAAATCACTCCCGTCTCTCGGCGGAGGGAGAAATAACTTTCCATTCCTAAACAATGACTTACAGGCTCTAGTTTCGTCCCATTTCGCTAGGCTTCGTATCCTATCGTGCCTTCGTCCTCAATCAACGTTTTTGTCAACTCGATTTTTTGTCCGGCACGGGAGAAGATCGAATGACGGGCGACCCGCTGGAGAGGCTGAACACGAGCGTTGCGTGGGAGATGTCTCGCAAACCGCCGGCCAAGGCACTGAACTGCCCGGATCGGGCGCAGGGCGGGCGCCCACCTTACGATGCGGTCATGATGTTATTATGGACCGGCGCACCTTCGGGCGGTTCCATGATCTTCTGGATGCCGGCGACAGGGTCGCCGCGGGTTGCTGGCAAGCACTATGCCGAAGGGAGGCCGATGCCGAAGAATATAGCACGGCAACCGGACATGCTCCCGAACCCGCGCCCGTGTCGAGCATTCTTTCGCTGGGCAGAAGGACCGCATGGGACTGTCCATTCGCACCATCGGCTGGTCGCGCCCGCGCCAAGGCTAAAATCGGCATGGGCAATTTCGGCGTACAATCTGAAACGTTTTGTCTGGTGGCAGGGGCGGAGTGTGCCCGCATGAGCGAGAAGCAAGGGAAGCCAGGGCTTCGGGAGCCCGAGATGCAGAGGAATGAACCCATCTCTATTTTCTCGCCTCCCCAGGTATAAGTTACGTGGAGCCGGTCGATGTCTATTCAATTGGTCTGTAGCAATGGACAGGTGGTAGCGGCTGAAGGCGTCGCGAAACTGATTGCGGAACATCGTCGGAGCATTGCTGAGCTTGAACGTTTGGGCAAGCGAGCGATGGAGGCCGAGGGTACGGACGCGATCTTGCTGGGTCAGAGGCTGGACGCGGTCATGGCGGAGGAAGCCGCACTGCGAAGGCGTGCTGCCATTGCCCGGGTAACCACTATCGCAGAAATGAAAATGAAGGCAGCTTATTTTCGGCGGTTGTTGGGGCAAGGCTGGTGCGAGATTGATGTCGACGATTTGCGCGCGTTGCTCGGTTCTTTCACGAAACTGCAGTCCTAGGAGAAGAGCGCTGAAATCCATGAGGCCACGGTATTCCAGGCCGCATAGAGCCCCGCCGGCACCAATATGATCACTATGAACGCAGCGGCTCCGCCAATAGCGCCGTCACCGCGTCCTTCCACGGGATAGTAATATTTGTGCGCCTCATCGTCGTGCTTCATTGTTGTCTCTCCGACCCCTTATTTAGCAGCAACTGAACAGG
Organism: Mesorhizobium sp. M0060; assembly: GCF_040323155.1. NCBI lineage: Bacteria > Pseudomonadati > Pseudomonadota > Alphaproteobacteria > Hyphomicrobiales > Phyllobacteriaceae > Mesorhizobium > Mesorhizobium sp. M0060. The sequence goes on along the minus strand of NZ_JAMYUP010000017.1, from coordinate 15,963 downwards.
ATGCTCAAACGTCGTGCCCCACAAACCTGCACGTTTCATCTTAGCGTTGATTTCCGCGACGAGGTAGTTCTCATTGACGGCTTTGCCCTTCGCTGTCGTTGCGGCAAACGCGTATCCGGTCGCTATGAGCGCTGTGCCCACGTCGATTGTTTCGCCATTCAGCTGCGCACCGCACACGACGAAAACCGCCTTGTCCCGGGCGTAGCCGATTGGCTGGCATGTAACCGCCGCGCTATCCAATAGCGCAGCAAGGTGCGCCAGCGAGGTGTTCCCGCAATCCATTTTGTTCCCATTTGGCTCTTCAGCTGATGTGCCTCGAAGACATGACTGGACGCCATAGAGGCGGAAAAGGTGATCTCCGTCACGCCAGGTATCTCCGGTCAACAGTTGAGCTGATTTCGACACCGCGAAGGGCGTTGGCACGGCAGACTCCGATGCATCCTGAGCCTGTGCCGATGCACACAAACCAAATGCCGCCAGCACTGCGAAGCTCGCCCGCTTCATTCCTGGAACTGTCCACCGAGGTCGGCGGAATGCTCGAGATCGGGCCGCAGCGACTTGCCATCCTTGTTGCGTCCGATCGCCGCCATGTCTAAGAAAACCATTTCGTCATCGTCGTAGGCGACATTGTACGGGTCGTTCGCATTTCCCGCACCGACGAGAGAGAAACACGACACAGCGTCGGGTTCACCCTTCCTGCTTTGCAGAACAAGTGTTTTGCAAAGCACGACAGATGCACGAACGTTGTAGATTGCCTCTTCATAGTCCTGCGCGGCTTTCGTGCAGTCCCATTGCTGCGTCTTGTACGTAATCTTCGGTTTTGGGCAGGCCGCAAGGCCGCGCAGCCGGTATGTCACCCCGTTGACGACGCGCTCGGTCGCCGACGGCACCTTGACCGGCGAGATGAGGATCGCCGCATCGCGCTGAAAGAGCGCGCCTTTCGCATCGTAGCGCTCATAGACGAACACCTTCTCGCCCGGCTTCGCAAATTGGAGCAGGTAGTGCTCCGAGGGTTGCGCGAAGGCATTTGGGGCGTCGGCCCCGGCAGCATAAGCCACGGCACCCTGGAGCAGCAAAACCGTGCAAAGAGCCATCTGTTTCATCGAAATCCGTCCCTGCGATCGATATCGTGTTGACACTTTACTAGGGCTGAGTGTAGCCATAGTAAAGTGTTAAATTTTGGCGACACTATGAACGCTCGATTCGCTCTCCTGCTCACCCTGTGTGGCGCCATGATGCCGTTCAAAGCGCACGGCCAGGAACTGGCATCAGACCGCGTAGCAGTTGCCTTTGCAACGCCGGCAGAAGCCATCGCGGCGCAAAGGCCGGCGGCGTGTACCACCGGAAATCGTGCTGAGGTCTCGCGACTTGTGCGTTCAATCGCGCAAGACGAAGGGTTCGACGCCGATCTGGCCGAGGCGGTTGCATGGGCCGAAAGCGATCTCGGCGCCAGTCAGGGTCCGTCGAAGGCCGGAGCCTTGGGGATCATGCAGTTGATGCCGGGCACGGCGGCCGATCTCGGCGTGAGCGACCGTTGCGATAGAGAGGCAAATGTCCGGGCCGGCCTTCGCTATCTGAAGTCACTCTATGACGAATTCCAGGATCCGCTGCTGATGCTGGCGGCTTACAACGCCGGGCCCAACAACGTCTATAAGGCGCAGGGCATTCCGGTGAATCCGGAGACGGCTGAATACATCGTGAAAATACTGAACCGCTGGAAGTTCGGCGGTGTGGTGAAGAAGTCCGCTCTGACCAAATCCGAGACGCTCGCGGCCGTTCCGCCAGCAAGCGAGGACGCTTGGCAGGATGGTCATGTCATGGATTTTGACAACTGAAAGGAGCCAAGGGTGGAATACAGGAAAGCGGGCAGATTTGCCCTGAAACTGGCCTTGGCCTCAGCGGTCGGAATAGCTCTCGCGCCGGCCACTGCGTATGCCCAGTCGGCGTCACCGGTTGAAAATGTGCTCCAGTGGTTCGTCGGAGTTCTGCAGGGCGACATAGCGCGCTCATTCGCCATCATCGCCGTCTGTTTTCTCGGCTTCCTCGCCATGACGGGCCGACTGGCGTGGATGATGGCTTTCTCCATCATCATCGGCATCGCTTTGATCTTCGGCGCCGCCCAGCTTGTGGATGCGGTTCGCGCGACCGCCGGAGGCAGCTGAGACATGGACGACGAGGAGGTCTATGTCGAGCCGGTCAGCCTGCCACTGACACGTCCCCCGATGAAATGGGGAGTGCGCTATGAGGTTTTTGCTCTGAACGGCATCCTGGCGGTTATCGGCTTTATTGCCACCAGCAGCTTCATGCTCGGCCTTGGCGTGTTCGGCATGGTGCATCTTGTTAGCGCATATCTGTGCCAGCGTGACCCCTACATGTTCCACATTTTCGAGCGGCGCGTCTCCAAACGCGGAGCGGTGGCGAACCTTACTTTCTGGGGCGCGAGGAGCTATTCGCCATGAGCCTCGATGCCGACCTGAAATTTGGCCGTGAGCGGCGGCGTGAAAAGCCCGCGGCGATGCACATCCCCTACCTTCGCCATGTCGATGACAATTTAGTCGTGACGAAGAGTGGCTTTCTGGTCGGCGTCATCCAGCTCAGTGGACTGCCCTTCCAGACGATGGACCAGGCCGAGTTGAACAGCCGTATGTTCAACCGCAACACGACATTCCGCAATCTCTCGACCTCTCGCTTTGCGGTCTACACGACGATCATCCGCCGTCACGTGACGCCGGAGATCGAAGGCGACTTTGACAATCCTTTCGTGGCCGAGCTCGACGCCCGCTACATGGATGAGCTTGCGGCGAAAAACCTTTTCGTCAACGAAGCGTATCTGACGGTCATACGCCGACCGATGGTCGGCCGCGTCGGCTGGGTGGACAAGGCGCTCAATGCGTTCCGCATCAGTACCGCAGGCGAAGAAACCCGCGAAGAGGCAATAGTCGAATTGCGTGACGTTCTCGACGGCGTCGCCAAGGATTTTAGCGCTTATGGTGCGCGTCTTCTCGGTGTCGTGAAGCGCCGCGACAGCTTCTTTTCCGAGCCGGCTGAATTTCTGGCGAAGATCCTCGCCGGCGGCGTCGACGTGGAAATGCCTTTGCCGCGCATGAGCCTTGGCGATGTGCTGGCGACACGACAGCTGTTCTTCGGCAAGTCCGCGCTGGAATTTCGCGGACCGGACGCTGGCAAGCTCGGCGCCATCGTGTCGATCAAGGAATACCCACCCTTCACCGCGCCGGGCTCATTGGACGGTCTCTTGCGCCTGCCGCATGAGTTTGTCCTGACGCAAAGTTTCGCGATCGAAGACCGTGTAACGGCGATGCGCAGGATCAACACCATCGCGAACCAGGTTGAGGGCTCCGACGAGGCGGGCACGACGGTCGAGGAGTCCGTCCACGATGGCGCCGACAAGCTGGCCGGTGGCGAAGTCGTCTTCGGACAACATCATATGAGCGTCATGGCGTTGGCGTCGGACATGGCTGGTCTCAACCGTGCGCTATCCGATATCACGGCCGAGCTTTCGCGCATGTCGATCGTGCCGGTCCGCGAGACACTGAACACGGAACTCGCCTTTTGGGCGCAGTTGCCGGGAAATTTCAGCTACATCGCGCGACGTGCGTTGATCTCGTCCCTCAATTTCGCGGGCCTTTTTTCAGGACACAATTTCCCCTCCGGCCAACATGAGCGGCTGCCCGCGGGCCGCGCCGCTCGGGGCGCCCGGCAGCTCGCGACAAACAGTTTTCGATCTTCGCGAGCAGCCAGGGCGGATGCCGCAACCCGGTCCGCCATCCAGCAAGGTGGCGCGATAACTCCAGGCCTCTCGCCTAGAACACAAGAACTATCACCGATCGCGGCCCTCGATCGGATCGGGATCGTCGCGCAAACGAGGCAATTCTAAAGTGTCAATCTCAATGGAAACACCTGCTAGCAGCAGCCGCGAACTCGTCGACAAGCGCTATTACAGGGCAGGCGCGACCTGGGAAGACGACACGCACAGGTCAATGCGCCGATCGCGTACATTGGCCTGGATCGTCAGCGGCATTTCGGGACTGGTTGCGGTGCTGTCGCTGCTGGCGCTCGTGCTGATCCTGCCGCTCCGGCAGTTCGAACCGTATGTTGTCGAGGTCGACAAATCGACGGGCTACCTCGAGATCATGCGCGCGCTGAAGCCTGGAGATTTATCCCAGAACGAGGCCGTCACGGCGGCCAATCTGGTGCGCTACATTCGTGCCCGGGAAACCTACGATTCGCGTGAACTGAAACAGAATTACGACCTGGCACAGCTCTACTCGACCGACGCCGCGTCCAAGGATTTGACATGGCTTTTCACGCCTGCAAATCCACAATCGCTGGACAAGATTTTTGGCCGCAATGTCACTGTCTCGGTCGAGATCAAGTCAGTTTCCCTGCTCAATCGCAACACAGCCTCGGTGCGCTTTGCCACGACGACGCGGCGGGACAATTCGTCCACGGCCGACAATTGGGTGGCGGTGATAAAATTCCGCTACACCTCAACGCCGCTCAAGAACGAATGGCGTTTCGACAACCCGTTGGGATTTCAGGTTACGGATTACCGCCGCGACCAGGAATCGGCGCCGACCGCGGGGAGCCTGCAATGAGATGGCGCGTAAGCCTCGCGCTGTCGGTCGCCCTTCTGCTCGGCACCATGCACGGCGCGGCCGCACGCGACGGCCGCATCCGATATGTCACCTTCAACAACGACGACGTGACGTCGGTGCGCGCCGCCCTTGGTATTTCCACGATGGTCGAGCTCAGCCCGACCGAAGTCATCGAAACCGTGTCGGCTGGCGACACGAAAGGCTGGTCGATCATCCCCAAACGCGGATCGCGGTTTCTGTTCGTCAAGCCGCTGGAGCGCGATGCGTGGACCAACGTCAACGTGGTCACCAACCGGCGCGTCTATTCCTTGCTGCTGCAGGCCACTGACAATAGCCGTGACCGGGCATCCTTCCAGGTCCGGTTCAAATACCCGGACGAGGATATCAACGCGCGCCTGCTCTCACAGGCCAAGGAGAGCGCCGCCGATCCGGATTTGAAGGACCTGAACTATGCCGATCTCAACTACGACTACGCCTACAAGGGCGACGACAGCTTGAAGCCGCGCACCGTATTCGACGACGGCACCAAGGTGTTTCTGGAGTTCAAGGGTGACATTCCGGCGATCTTCGTTGTCGACGACAAGCGTCAGGAGTCGCTGGTCAACGTTCGCACGCAGGGCAAATACACCGTCATCGACAAGGTCGCACGGCAATTCACCTTGCGGGCCGATGGCAAGACGCTCTGTCTCTACAACCGCGCGCGACCCAACGCTATCGATCCGGTAGAGCAAGTCTATGGCCCAACGAAACTGACAGGCGGTTCCACCCTGTTCGGATCCAGCGGAGGGCGGTGATGACCCAGATCGATTATAACCAACTGGACGGCAGCCCGACGGTCGCGCGCCGTGGTGCGGGCGTGGGTACCAGGATCGCCCTGGTCGGCCTCGGCGTAGTGCTGGTAGGCGCGCTGATATGGCTGAACTGGCCCAGGGAGCCGGTATCGCGCGATATTCGCAGCGATGGCGAGGAAAACTTCAACCCGCCCGAGTTCCGCCCGCCAGCGCTGAACGAGCCGCCGCAACCTGCCGACGGCACGATCGACCAGATTGTGGTGCCGCCACCGGCCGCCGACCAGAGCGGCACGCAACAAGCCGATAATGTCGATCAGACGGTGCAGGAGGGCGCGGATCTTGATGCGCAGCGGCGCGCGCTGGAGGCGCAAATGGCGGCCGAGGAGGCTCGCCGCAAGGCCGAGGCGGAAGAAGCCCGCCGCAAAGCCGCGGCTGAGGACGAGGCCCGCCGTAAGGCAGAGGCCGCCGAGCACGAAAAAGCGGTGTGGGAACGCCTGCGGTCGAACCAGATGGTGACGAATGATCAAACCGGCTCGACGGATGCCGGCGCCCAGGCGGCACAGGTCGAAATCGCGCCCGACGGTCAGATCGTCCCGGTCCCCGGCGCCGACAGTGATCCCAACAAGGCATTCCTGGCGCAGTCGGAGGCAAGTTCTTCCGGCATTGTCAAAGCCAGGGTCTTTCGACGCACCGATGCGTTAATCCCAGAGGGAACGATCATTCGCGGCTATTTGGAAACCGCTGTTAACACCGACCTTCCCGGCGCCGTGCGCGCTGTGGTGCGTGAGGATGTCTTCTCGCTCGACGGCAGGCGGATCCTCATTCCGAAGGGCTCGCGCCTGACCGGGGAATACCGCTCGGGGCTTGCGCGCGGTCAGAAGCGTGTTTTCATCGTCTGGAGCAGGGTCATCCGCTCGGACGGCATTTCCGTCGATATCAAATCGCCCGGGGCAGACGCGCTCGGCCGCGGCGGCATGGGCGGCCGTGTCGATACACACTGGGTTGAACGGTACGGCAACGCCATCATGCTTTCCGTCGTTGGCGGTGTCTCTGAATATCTGTCCTCGCTTGGAGATAGCAGTCAGGATGGACAACAGCGCCAGGTGTCGACGATTGATCCCGTGACCGGCGAGACCACGACCGTGACTTATGGTGGCAATGGTTCGCAGCGCGACGCCCGCGGCATCGCCTTCGACAAATCATCGACCGCCTTGCAGCAACTCGCGCAAGAGGCGTTTCGCGACACGCAGAACATTGGCCCGACAGTCTACGTTGACCAAGGCACATCGATCGTCGTGCTGGTGCGGCGAGATCTCGATTTCTCGGATTTGTACGCTGATCCCGTTCAGGAAGAAGTTGCACGCCTGAAGGCAGGTGGGCGGCCGAAGACGGCGATCGATCCGACGCCTCTTCTCGCGACGCCAAAGGATCATTTTTATTCCGGCTATGGGAGCCCGGTGAAATGAATGCCGTGCATCCCCTCCCCGACCCTTGGGCGAGAGCCCCGGTCCTGCGCGCTCATCTGGAACCGATATGGTCCTATTTGAACGACGATTCGGTTTCCGAGATTGCGATCAACAGGCCGGGTGAATTGTTCGTCGAACGCCTCGGCGCGAGGGAAATGGAGCACGTCGTCAAGCGCGAGGTCACGCCAGGCTGGATTAGGCATATATCGACTGGCGTCGCCTCTGCGACAAATCAGGTTATCAACGAAGAAAGGCCGATCCTGTCGGCTGCTCTACCTTCGGGCGAGCGCATCCAATGCATCTTGCCGCCCGCGGCCCCCGAAGGCGGGGCGATTTCGATCCGCAAGCAGGTCATCATGGATATGAGCCTTGCTGCCTACAAGGATCTCGGCGCATTCGAGAACACGGCGATGGGCAGCGGACTGGCGCTGTCGGCCGAAGAAAAGCGACTTGTCGAGATGTTGCACGACACGTCGCCGATGGACTTCCTGCAATATGCAGTGCGCAACCGGGTCTCAATCGTCGTTTCAGGCGGTACATCCACCGGCAAGACGACGTTTTTGAATGCGCTCTTGAAGGAGATTCCGGCCCATGAACGGATCATCACTATCGAAGATACCCGCGAACTGAGGCTGCCGGCCCCCAACAATGTCACGCTGATAGCCTCGAAGGGCGACCAGGGCCTTGCCAAAGTCTCCGCGCAACAGCTGCTCGAGGCCTCGCTTCGCATGCGGCCCGACCGTCTGCTATTGGGCGAGTTGCGCGGCGCTGAAACCTTCGCGTTCCTCCAGGCGATCAACACTGGCCACCCGGGTTCGCTCACGACCGTTCATGCCAATTCCGCGCGGTCCGCCTACGAGCGGCTGGCGCTGATGGTCATGCAGGGCAGTTCGGGCCTCTCACGAGGCGAAATCCTCGACTACCTGCGCGAGGTCATTCCGGTGGTCGTCCAGATGGTCCGCACCGAAGGCGGACGGCGCGGCATCAGTGAGATCAAGTTCACCAAGGCCGAGACGATCTAGCGGGCCACATCCATGCAGAGAATCGCAACAGCAATTTTCATGGTGCTCATGGCGATAGCCCTGGGCGTCTTGGTCTTCACGGTCGCCTATGCCGCGACAGATTGGTACCGGACTGGCTCCCTCTTCCTGTTCGACCAGCTGAACGCCAATCCCTTGCCGGTCGTTCGTCAGGCCTGGGCGGACACGCTGGCGGGGAATTTTGGCCGGGTGCAATACGCCGTTGCGGCGGGAGCATTAGGGTTTCTCTTGCCACTGGTCAGCTTGCTTCTCATGCGTCCGAGAAAGCGCAATGACTCTCGCTTCATGACGATGAGCGACGTATCGAAAACCGGCCTGACGAAAGTGGGCGGCGTCTTCGTCGGTCGAGCCGGCGGCAGGCTTGCCGAAATTCTTTCGCCCAGCCGCGATCAGCGCTCCGGCAAGATCCGTTTGACGCAGCGCAAGCTGATCGGCGGTAAGAAATTGTGGATTGATGGCGATGATGTCGGCGGCTTCGTCATAGGGCCGCCGCGGTCCGGCAAAGGCACTTCTCTCATCATCCCGAACGCTTTGACCTGGCCGCATTCGCTCGTGGTTCTCGACCTGCGGGGCGAGACCTATGTGGCGACGGCTGGTTACCGTTCAACCATCAGCCGTGTGGTGCGTTTCGCGCCGGCAGACCCCGACGGCAATACCGCCTGCTACAATCCGATGGACTTCATCTCACTGGATTCGGCGCAGCGCGACATCGACCTTCGCAACATCGCTGCGGCGCTGTTTCCGCGGCCCCCATCCAACGCAGATCCCTATTGGGTCAACGACGCCCGCCTCCTTTTTACCGGCATCGCGTCCTTCGTCATGGAATCGCCTGCGATCTCGAACGAGAAGAAGACCTTCGCCACCATCCTCGAGATCATGAACGGCGCCGAGCAGCCGCTCCTGGAGTTCATCGGCTCGCTACGCGAGGAACGCCGCCGCGAATGCTCGCATTTTACGCTGCAGACCCTGCTGCCATATTTCGAGATGTCTGAGCGGCAGTTTTCCGGGATATACGCCGGCGTACGGACCGGCATGGCCCCCTTTCTCAACGAGCGCCTGATGCGAGCTACGTCGCGCAGCACGTTCGATATTCGCAAGCTCAAGCGTGACCGGATTTCTCTCTACCTCGACGTGCGGCGCGAGCAGATTACGTCGCTTGGACCGTTGTTCAACGTCCTGATCACGCAGATGATGAACTTCATGTCGGAAAGTCTGCCGCAGCCGGGCGGGCATCCGGTGCTTGTGCTGCTCGACGAGTTCCAGAACCTCGGCAAGCTCGAGAACGTGACCGAAATGGCGAGCGTGCTCGGCGGCAACGGCGTTTCCATGTGGTTTTTCGTACAGTCGCTGAAGGCTGTAGACGAGATCTATCGCCAGGAAGGGCGCAAGACGCTCATCAACGCTGCTCGCGTGCAGATCTTTTTCGGTGCGCAGGACGCGGACGATCTGCGCTACGTTTCCGAGCAGCTCGGCGAAACGTCGGACGTGCAAAAGGACGTGACGCGCACCAAGGCAACGTTGTTCGACACTTATTACACGCGCTCGGAGCACCGCAAGGAAGTGCGGCGGCCCCTGATGCGGCCAGATGAAATCCGTACGCTCGACAAGAACAAGGTCATCATATTGCCGCGTGGCGAACTGCCAATCCGCGGCACGCGCAATTTCTATTTCGCCGACGGTCAGCTCGCCAAACGCGCGTTCATGCCCCTGCCCGCCTCTATCGAGGTTTCGCGCACGAAAAGCCGTGCATTGGACGCTTCTGCGTCGGTTCCATCTCCTGCGCTCCCGACGATTGTGCCGACAGCACCTGCGTACCGCTCAGGCCTCTTGCAGACCCGCCTGCGCCGCGGCGCGACATTTGCCGCAAAAGCAGGCCGTATAGCTCCGCCGCAGGGCCGGCACGCAATCACAAAAGAACGGCCGAAAGCAACCGACGCTGCAGTCGTACCAGCTTATGCCGCCATAGACTTTCCCGCTTTGGCGGCCAAAGCGGCGACAACACGCGTAGCACCCGACAAAGAAGCGGCGGTTGCGGCGATCCTGAACAAGGTGCGGTCTCTCCGGGCCCACGCATCCGACATCGAGGATTTCGATAGGAATTTGAGCGTCGTCGAAGATACTTTGCCTGATGTAGTCGATGGGTAGGCTAGCATTCCGATGCGGCGGAGAGGTCATTGTCTACCGTGACCTTGTCGCACACGTCACGGCAGCTCTTCGGGCAGTGCCGAGGAGTCTCAATCATACGGCGCGAAAACGTCGGCGATACTGGACCTCGACAAGCGTTTCAGAGACCCACCCCGTCGGGTTCAATCGCGAATCCCGCATCGATCGCGCTTCGCGCAATGAGATCGCCAAGTTCCCAGTCCGTGAGTTCGCAAAGCGGGAACATTCTCCTCACGGTGGTGCTAACCTCGGATATCGAAATGCTCGGGCTGCCGATGTTGTCGATCAGGTGGCGGACAATCGCTTGGCGAACGTCCGACAAGGTAGGCGTCTGCGCGAGCGCAGGCATCACCGGCCCTATGAATGGAGCCGTGGTTCTGCGGCCACGGCTGTTTTAAAGTCGAATGCGACGGGCACACCGTGAATGATGCATGCTGCCGCCACTAACTCCTCCAGGTCCCGGTCGGTAGCCTTGCATGCCGGCATGAGCGTTCGGATGGCGCGGATTGCCTGTGCGATGGAGAGGAAGTGGGCCTTGCCTCTAGAGAGCACATAGGCTTCGGCGGCTCTTTCAACCGTGACGGTGTGAAAAGTGTCGGTCATGTGAGCTCCTCCCTGAAACCCAAACCAACACGATTTATGGCACCAATTCGGCAGCCTGCAAGGGTTTGTCCGATTCCGAACAGTCAGGCGGAGGCGAGGCCGAAGTGACTTTGCTCCTCCTCGCCGTAAGCACCATGTGTGAGTTGTATCATTCCAATGCGGTCGATAATCGTGATCTCGCCGCGCTTGGCGTGAACCAGCCCCCGATATTCAAGCATTTGGAGCGCGGTGGTAACGCCGGGACGCCGGGCACCAAGCATGGTCGCCAGAAATTCATGCGTCAGGTAGATCTTATTTCCTTCGGCGCGGTCTTGAACCATCAGCAGCCAGCGGGCCAACCGCTCCTCGATTTTGGAATGGCCGTTGACCAGCGCGGTCCGGGACGACTGCACGAGGAACGCGTGGGCATAGCGAAGCAGCGACTCGCGAAGGGACTGGCTTGCTGCAATCGCAGTGCGAAGGTCTTCAACGGGCAGAATCCAGCCATTGCCGGCGACCTGGATATAGGTTTCATTGGGAGATCTGTCTTGGCCGAGGATAACGGCAACCCCTGTCATGCCATCGTGGCCGACGATGCCGACTTCGCTTTGCCGCCCACCGGTCATGGTGGCGACCACCGATGCAATGCCCATCTCTGGAAAATACACACGCTCGATCGGCTGATATGCGACCTCCAACTGGTCTTTGATGTCGAGTTCGACGTGATGCAGTGACGGCTGTAAACGCGCGAAGTCCTCTGGGGAGAGCGCTCTCAATACATGGTTGCGAAGAACGGATTGGGGCATGGCTCGCTCCCTGACGGGCAAGAGCACGTACCCTCTTACGGTCGGCTGCATCCGAAAGCGTTGGCGGCCGATGCGAAAGCATAGGCTTCAAATGCGCGATTAGCAAAGGATCCGTCGCTGGCGAAAAACTGGGGAAAGTCGGCTCCCTCGGTGGAGGCCCAACCGGGCTTCTAAAGCCGATGGCAGAAAGCGGATACGCTGTGGCGGCATTTGAGGGCACGTTCCTGCTCATTATTGCCAGTGAGCTGTGCCCGCAAATCGGGAAGATGGAGGGCCGGAGGCAGGAAGCACGGCCTCAGGCCGAGGCGCTAATCAAGCGGGTCGGCAATGATCGCGAAAAGCTCAATACGGCCTGCAGCGAAACTAAAGAAGTAGTCGCGCGTTGGACGCGGATAACGCTATTTCGTCTCTGAGTATGGTTTAGGTCAGAGTGGTCAAGCCAACGTCGCGTAAGGCAATCAATGGGTCGAGCGCTAGTCAAGCGAAGTCGCCCGCTCGTGACGAGGTCAGTTTAGCGCCGCCCGTTTTCCGGCCGGTCCAGCTCGCAACGCTCGTGGACACGGTCCCTGCCGGCGATCGTTGGATCCATGAGATGAAATACGACGGCTATCGTATTCTCGTTGCCGTCGGCGGTGGCGAGGCGCGAGCCTACACACGATCTGGTCTGGACTGGTCTAGCCGTTTTCCCTCGATCCTCTCCGAGGCTCGCAAGCTCAAGGTGCGCTCCGCCCTGATTGACGGCGAGGCCGTGGTTGTCGATGCGGAAGGAAGATCTAACTTCCAGGCGCTTCAGAATGCATTGAAGGGTGCCCCGGCGACAATCGACTTTTATGCGTTCGATCTGCTGCAGCTCGACGGCGAAGATCTGACAAGGCTTCCTCTTCTTGAGCGCAAGGCGAAGCTGGAGGCGATCTTGCCTGCGAAAAATCCGGTCCTTCGTTACTCCGACCATATCCTCGGCCGCGGAGAAGAGCTGCTTGATCGCTTCTGCGCTGCCGGCCTTGAGGGCGTCATCTCAAAGCTCGCGGATTCGAGTTATGTGGCTGCCCGCGGCGCAAGCTGGCTGAAGATCAAATGCATCAGGCGGCAGGAATTTGTGATTGTCGGCTGGACGCCGTCCGACAAGGTCCGCGCGTTTCGGTCCCTGATCCTTGGCGTTCATGACGGCGGCAAGCTGCGTTACGCCGGGAAAGTCGGCACCGGCTTCGATAGCGCTGAACTTCTTCGTCTCTTGAAGATTATGGCGCCGCTTGAGCAGAAGGCCGCGACCGTCGACGCACCACGCGCCGAAGTGCGCGGCGCACACTGGCTCCCTCCGAAACTGGTCGCTGAGATTGCCTTCACCGAAATGACAAATGAAGGGACGTTACGACATCCGAGCTATCTTGGTCTTCGCGAAGACAAGAAGCCGGAGGCGGTCGTGCTCGAGACGGAACGTCATGCAGCCGATCTCGTCGCATCTGCGACAACCGCCATCGCGATAAGTAACCGTGACCGCGTCATCTATCCGGAATCGAACATCACCAAGGGACAGCTCGCCGACCATTATGCAGCGGTCGCGGCGATCATGCTGCCTTGGGTTGGCAGCCGGCCGATCAGTCTGGTTCGATGCCCACAGGGCCGCGCGAAGAAGTGCTTCTTCCAAAAACACGACGCCGGCAGCTTTGGCGACAAAGTCCACCACGTCGGCATCACGGAGAAAGACGGGCACGAGGAACCATATCTCTATGTCGACGATGCCGAGGGACTGATGACTTGCGTCCAGATGGGAACGATCGAGCTGCATGGATGGGGGGCTCGGATCGAGGATGTCGAAAAGGCCGACCGCCTCGTGTTCGACCTCGACCCCGATGAAGGCCTCGATTTTGAGGCCGTCCGCGCCGCTGCCTTTCAGTTCCGCGCTATCCTTAAATCGCTGGGGCTTACGACTTTCCCGATGCTGACGGGAGGCAAAGGAGTGCACGTCATCGCGCCCCTCACCCCTGGCGCCGAGTGGCCAGAGGTGAAGGACTTCGCGTCTCGCCTGGCGCAGGCGGTCGCCCAAAGCGATCCGGCCCATTTCACGGCCGTGTTGTCAAAGGCGCGCCGCAAGGGTCGCATCTTTGTGGACTATCTACGCAATCAGCGCGGGGCGACCGCGATCATGCCTTACAGCGCAAGATCACGTCCGGGCGCTCCTGTCGCGGCACCGATCACGTGGGCGGAGATGAAGACAATAGATGCGCCCTCTCATTTCCACGTGGGCGATGCTCCTGAATTAAAGAAACGCGCAGCCTCCAAAGCTCTGGCTGGATGGGGTCGCGCTGACCAATCCTTGCCCAATCTGTAGCGTCCGACGCGGGAAGAGGCAGTAAAGTCGGGATTTAAAGGGCAACGCGGCGCTCATGACCTTGCCTGATTGGAACCTGCGGAGATCGGCCTCGTTTGGCTGAAGCCATGGCAAAAATCAATCCGAGGACCGTCGCCAGTCTTTTGAAGGAATACGCACAACGGGCGTCTATGCGCGGCGACAATCCCTATCGCATAAAGGCATACTTGCGCGCGGCAGACAGTCTGACGGCGCTGTCGCAGCCGCTTGATCGGATCATCGCCGCCGGCGCCCTCACCAAGATCCCGGGGATCGGTGACGCGATCGCAGACATCGTGACCAAGCTTTACCAAACCGGCACGCACCCGAGCCTTGAGAAGCTGCGCGAGGATGTTCCAGCGGGCGTGATGGAGCTGTTTGCCATACCCGGGCTTCGTCCTGATAAGATACTGAAGCTTCATCAGGCGCTCGGTGTGAACTCGCTGGCGGAGCTCGAGGCCGCAGCAAGAGAAGACCGCATACGCCAAGTCAAAGGCCTCGGCGCCGCGCTCCAGACAATGCTCCTGCAGAACCTGGCCATCGTGCGAAGCGGCGAAACGCAACTTCACCTGCACAAGGCCGCCGCCCTTCTCGAACATGCGGTGATATCGGTGAAGCAAGAGCATCCAGAGTTTTCGCGCGTCGAAATTGCAGGTGACTTCCGGCGCGGTTGCGAGCTCGTTTCTGACTTCGCTCTGGTAGCGCAGGCCAGAAAATCGACTGGTGTCGAGGAGACGACCCTCAGGCTTGTTGTCACGGACAGGAAGCACTTTGGCGCGAGCCTGCTCGAAGCGACCGGTTCGGCAGATCACCTTGAGCAACTGAAGACGTTCGCGGTCGACAAAGGATTCACTCTAAACGCCGACGGGCTTCATCGCGGGAGAAAGCTGATCGCGTCAGCGACGGAAGAGGAAATCTACCAAGCTCTAGACTTGCAGTTTATCGAGCCTGAATTGCGCGAAGGCAGAGACGAGATTGAGCGAGCAGCAAAGCAGAAGCTACCTTCGCTCGTTCGAGATGAAGATTTGCATGGCATCCTGCATTCTCACACGACCGCATCCGATGGCACCGAAACGCTTGAGGCGATGGCTGAAGCCACGCGCAAGCGCGGTTTTGAATATTATGGTGTCGCCGATCATTCGCAGTCCGCTCACTACGCAGGCGGCCTTTCGTTGCAGGAGATTGCTGAACAGCACCGCGAAGCTGACCGGCTGAACAAGGCATACAATGGAAAATTCCGCATACTGAAGGGCATCGAGGCCGACATCCTGGCGGATGGCTCGCTCGATTACCCGGATGATATTTTGGAGACGTTCGATTTCGTCGTCGCGAGCGTGCACAGCCGCTTCAATTTGCCCAAGAAGGAGCAGACGGAGCGTATCATTGAAGCGATCGGAAATCCTCGGACGACAATCATCGGGCACATGACCGGTCGCCAGCTGTTGCGCCGGCCCGGTTATGATCTCGACGTCGACAAAGTCCTCAAAGCGTGTGCGAAACACGGCGTCGCTGTCGAAATCAATGCACATCCGTGGCGACTCGACCTCGACTGGCGCTGGCATCAAAAGGCACTCGATCATGGCTGCATCTTCAGCATCAATCCGGACGCACATTCGATCCGCGAGCTCGACCACATGCATTGGGGTGTCGAGATGGCTCGCAAGGGCGGTGTCCCTGCGAAGCGGGTCCTGAACGCGATGCGTTTGGCGGCCGTCCTTGCGCATCTCGCACGGCGCAGGCAAACGTCTTAAACTGCTTGTGCGCCCGGCCTATCAGCGCAGGAGTCCGTCATTCTCAAAATCTTCCCAGCCGCGCAAACTGGAGTGCGAGCTCTCATCGGGCCCAGAACCAGCTGAAGCTGCAGTTCCGCGACCGCTTCTTTGAGCGCGTTTCATAGCGGCCCTCCCCGCGGCTCGCCGCCTATTCTCTGCAGCTGTCGCTGCGTCCTGTTCGCGCCAGACCGTCACCAGGTCGCGGTCAAGCACATCCTCCACGTGCTGCGGGTCGAACACGTGAAAGGTGATGTTCCTTGCCCGCCCGCGAAGTTTCGTAAGCGCCTCGCCGATCACCTATGGGTTTGGGCTTGATGTTTTCCGGAATCGCCAGGGCATGAGTTCCTCGATCTGGCTCTGTGGATGGCCGTTGATGATGG